>VGIQ01000134.1 GCA_016867835.1 Calditrichota bacterium
AACTGCTGCACGCCCTCCGGCTCGAATACCACGACGCCGACACCCCGCCGCAGCTCGAGGATGAGCAGCTGCAGAGGACGGTGTCGCAGGCGTTGGTGGCGCTGAAGAAAGATGTGAAGCAGGTCTACACGCTGAACGGCGAAGGAGTCATCTCCCCCGCCCTCGATCCAGAAGACAGGGAGCTGTTGGTGGCGTATGCGCTGGTCGTCATCTGCCGGATGATGCAAGCCAAGACTGCGCGGGGATTCTCCTTCTCATCGGGCGACAAGAGGATCGACAAGACCCGCCAGCCCGCTTACTGGGCGGAACTTGGAAGAGGCTATCTCGACCAATACCGCCAAGGCGTGGCCGAGCGCAACCCCGAATACGGCCTCGGCGTGCCCGCGGTGACGCCGATGCTCTATGGGGGCGACGTCCAATGATCACCGATGGCGAGCTGCAGATGATGAGTCTCGACATCGCCGAGCTGATTCGAATGTCGGGGCAATCGGCGGAGATCAGGCGCGCCGATACTGTGAACGCAGGTTCCTTTGACGGACCTGCGGAGGGAACTGAAACCCAAGTCGCAATTGTCCCGATCGAGTTCCAGCAATTATCGCCCGAAGAACTGAAGCAGATCGGCGCGGACGGGGTCTGTTCGATGCTGCCCGAAACCGATGTGCGCGAGGGAGATTTGGTGGTCTTCGGCGATGTGCGTTATGTCGTTTCCGATGTGCGGCGGGAGAACTGTTTCGGAGCCGTCACTCATCTGACTGTTCGCCTCGAGCGGGAATACAAGAATCCGTGATCAAGATCGAAGTCGACTTTCCGGCTGTGGAGAAGGTGAAGCGATTCGGCCGCAGCTATCCCGGCGCATTGAAGGTCGCGCTCTATCAAGGACTAACAGCCATCGCTCTGGAAATCCAACGCACGGCGGTTGAGAGATTGAAAGAAGGCGGCGCGGTCGATCTGGGACAACTGTGGAATTCTATTCACATCCATAAAATATCTCCAGGCGAAGTCATCGTCGGAACGAACGCCGAATACGCCGCCGCGGTGGAATTTGGGGCGGAAGGACACTGGCTCACCATAGACAAGATTCCAGGGTTCAGAGGTTGGATGAAGCGGCACGGAATAGACCCTGTGGCGAAGATGAAATACTTCTACGTCCACCCCAAGCCGAGGTCTTACATGGAGCCCGCATACCAGCAGGGGAAGCAGGTCGCGCCCGACGAGGTCAAGAGGGCTGTAGAAGCGGCGTTGCTGATGGCCGGCGTATGAAGCTGCAGAGTGCCATCGCCTTCTATCTGACGGAGCGCATTCCCGAGCTGCACGCCTTCAAAGACGAGATCGCCTTCGTCGCAGCGGGTAATCCCTATCCCTATCTGCTGATCGACCTGATCTCGACGCGGCGCAAAGCTGTGGGAACGGGCGTCTGGGACAGGACTCACGAAGGGATCGCGACCAAGGCCGTTTCGGTGCAGCAGGTGCTGCGGTTTACCGTCAGGGCGGCCAATACAGTGTCCAGGAACGGAAACGCCCACGTCGACGAAATCTGCGACCGGATCGATGCGCTGCTGATGGGGTTGTGCCGGGAAGGATCGGTGGATCTGCCAGTGCCCGATTCAGAGGATTTCCTTCACATCGAACGGATCGTCTTTCAAGGCAGGTATGATCTTCCGCCGATCGAAAAGGGTATGCCCTTCGTCTATCAACAGGCGTTGTCCTTCCTTTTCGTGGAGCAGCAGGTCGTATCCAAACCGGTTACAACAAATATGAACAAGATTTCCATCTCCTTTACGGAGTCCTAATGGCAGCCAAGAAACGTGAAGAGATAAATGGCAGCGAGCTTCGCCTCTCGACCATCATCGAACAGAATAAAATCCGTCCCATGGAAGCAAATGCGGTGATGACCGCTCATGGGTTGAAACCCTCCGACCGCATGGAGGCTGAACGCTTCCTGCAGCTGATTGAGGAATGGCGGCGGTCGCCGGTAAGGAGCAATTGATGGCGACACGTGTGATCAAGGACGTCTACACCGAATACCTATCAGGCTCAGTGGTCGTCACCCCTCCGCCTTCCAACATCGAGTTCGTGGCGGGTTGGGCCGAGGGCGGACAGTTACTTTCACGCTACACTATCTCCGATAAGGCGACCGCCAAGACCATCTTTCGCGACGGGGAGTTACTGAAGGCGCTGCTCGAAAGGCTCGACGCCGGAAGTTCCATCATCTATGCTGTCCGCATCGGAGACGCTAGAAGCTCCAGCCTCGAACTTAAGGCGCTGGAAGTGCCGGTCTTGAAGCTGGAGGCGGCCGAGCCTGGGACGTGGGGAAACGGCATCGAGGTCGATGTGTCGGGGACGGGCGCAACGCGGACAATCGAAATCACCGATCCCGCTTCCGATCAGACCTTCGCCTTCACAGAAGGAACGGTCGATTCTCTGGTCTTGGCCATCAATCAAGGCCAGAGTCTGGTGAAGACAACGAAGCTGAGCGATATCCTCCCTGATGCGACTGTGGGAAAAGCTCTTGCTGGGGGCACGAACGGCGAAAGCCTGACCAACGGCGACTACCTCGACGCCATCGAGTATTCGGAACAGTTTCCCGATGTGGCTTGGGTGCATTTCATTGGTGCGGACACTCCGGCACTGTGGACGGCCATCGCCACATCCTGTCGGAACATGGTTGAGAACGTCTTGGGCGAGAGGTTTGCCCTGCTCGACATGCCGAGGTTTTCACCTCTTGATCCCTTCAAACCGACGTCGCAGGATATTCAGGATTATGTGGAAAGCGCCATCGCCCTGAAAGAAGACTTCGCCGACCGCAATGCGGTCTTCTTCATCGGCGAGGCGCAGTTCTTGGACCCGGACGGCAATGCCTACTTCAACCGCGTCGGATCGGCCTGCTCTGGCCGGATGGCGACTGTCGATCTACAGAAGAGTCTTATGGGAGAGTCTCCGGCAGGAATCATCTCGCTTGTGCCGGAGTTCAATCGCGGCCAGCAGACGCAGTTGATCCAGGCCAATATCAACTATCTGCGGACGCAATCCGGCATCGGCAAGATCATCGCTTTATCTGTCAACGCGCCGCCGGCAGGCGAGACCTATAACCGCATCGAAAAGCTGCGGGCGGTCTATTCGGCGGGCAAGCAGGCGCGGCTGGCAGCCTTCCCACATTTGGGGAGGCCGAATGATGAAGGCGGCGAAGGGCTGAAGCTGCTGGAAGAGGATATCAAGCGCCCGCTCGAACTGATGCGCCAGAAGGGCCAGATCGACAGCTACAAGTTGGAATTGGTCTCGACTCCTGAGATGCGCAGCCTCGGCGAAGTGACGGTCAGGCTCTCCGTCAACTCGATGAAGGCGTTTGAAATTATTCTCACGAAAGTATATCTGGATTAAGGATGAGGAAGAAAGGGAGAAAGGAAGAAAGTGGGAATCAGCGCAGGAATGGACTTTCTCCCTTTCCTCCTTTCTCCCTTTCTCCCTGAAAGGACAATATGCCTGACCTAATAGAGGATTTGGGATTTGCCGACGGCATCTCCGGCAACTCCGTAAAGATGTTCCTGGACGGAGTCCCGGTTTTGGCGCTGCAGAACTTCAACTGGAAGATCAAGAAGGCCAAGAAAGCGCTCTACGGAGCGGGGTTCAAGTCGGCGCACGGCGTGACGCGCAGCGCCCACAAGACCTATGAGATCGACTTCGAGATCAAGGAAATCCTGACCAACTCAGCCATCAACGCCGCCGAGACCGCCAAGAACGCCGCCTTCCTGAAGACCTTCGAGGACTTCACCGACATCCGCAACGCGGTGATCATCATCATGTATCCTGGTGCGGCAGCGGTCAGATCCAAGACCTTCACCGGCGTGGAGATTACCGACCAAGAGGGGGGATTTTCCGACAGCGAAGACGCTGAACCGATCGGAATAAAATGCTCTGGATTTGCAACGGGTGCAACTGGAGTATTCTGAACGAGGAAGAAAGGTAGAAAGGAAGAAAGGGAGAAAGTAACCCACAGCCAGTCCCCCACTTTCTTCCTTTCTCCCTTTCTCCCTCACTACCTAAATAGGAACTGAAATGAATCAACCGACAGACAAAGAGCTTGCCGCCCTGAAAGAGAAATTCAAGGGCTATCCTCTCTTTCAATTGTCCGATCCGACGACCGGCGAGACCTTCATCGTCCGCGGCTCGAACTGGGACGAGTTCTCGCAAGTCGGCAACGTCAAGCCGGGGCGGGAAAACCGCGTACCCTTGAACATGGTCAAGGCGTATGTGGTCTGGCCGGAGATCGACGCCGTCGACCTGGAATACAACAAGTCGGGCAACTGGCAGCCGGGCAGGATCGTGGCGCTGGCCGAGCAGATTCAAGAGCTGCTCGGTTACAACAAAGCCTTTTCAGTAAAAAAGCTGTAGGCCGGGCGAAGGATGAGATCGCAAAAACCGGATACCTGCAGATGCGTGCGGCGATCTGCAAGACCTTCCCCGGCTACACATTCGAAACACTCGACGGGCTGCCGATGGATCGTGTGATGGAAATCTACGCTTCAGCTGAGTGGCTGGCTGAACAGGAGAAGCAGGCTGTGGAACGGAAGACGCGGAGGCGCTGATGTCGATGCTGCAAGGGTTCACACAGGGCATCAACATCCGCCTCATCGGCTCCTCCAATCTGGGTGACACGATGTCGGAGGCGGTGTCGCAGATGGATCGCTTCAAGACTTCAGCCAAGAGTCTGATGAAGATCGGCGGCTGGGCGTTGGGAGTGGGAACGGCGCTGGCAGGATTTGCGGCGCTGACCGTCAAATCTACCACCGACACGACCAAGGCGCTGGGCGAAATGGCGTCCTTGGGGTTCATCGACCTGCAGTCGCTGGAGCAGGCGGCGGGCGAGTTTTCAAGCCAGTTTGCCGGGGTCACCAAGCCCGACTTCATCGCGGCTGCCTATGACATCAAGTCTGGCATCGCCTCACTCTCGGACGTGGCTGTAGGGCAGTTCACTAAGATCGCAGCGCTGACGGCTAAGGCGACCAAAGCGTCGGTGGCCGAGATGACTTCGCTGTTTGCCACCGGGTACGGCATCTACAAGGATTATTACGGAAACCTCTCCGACTTCGAGTTCGGAGAACTCTTCTCCGGCGGCATCGCCGAATCGGTGCGCGCCTTCAAAACCACCGGACCCCAGATGGCGGCGGCGATATCGAATCTGGGCGCCTCGGCGACTTCGGCCAAGCGTCCGTTGGAAGAGCAGTTGGCTGTGCTGGGAATGCTGCAGGCGACGATGGCCGGATCGGAAGCTGGGACACATTACCGCGCCTTCATCAAGTCGGCGGCTGAAGCCGGGCAGCAGCTCGGAATCAGCTTCGTCGACGTCCGCAACGACCTTTTGCCGGTGACAGAGATACTCCAGCGCATCAAAGGCAAATATGGCGAGACGGTCGACGCCGTCGAGAAAATGGAACTGCAGAAGGCGTTCGGACGGATCGAAGCGATGGCGGCGGTCGATCTGCTGCTGCCGCAGATCGGAGCGCTCACCAGTAACATCGATATGCTGGGCACGGCAATGCAGGGCGGGACAGCCTCGACATTTCGCATGGCTGAGTCGATGAACAGTGATCTTGGCGCGGCCTTCGGTCTCTTGAAGCAGCGGGTTCACAACGCCTTCGAAGTCTTGGGCAAGGCAATTTTACCCGTAGTTACGCCGATGGTTCAGGCGGTATCGCAGGCGGCTGTGGCCTTCCAGCAATGGGGCGAAGCGCATCCGGGGTTGGTGAAACTTGGCATGGGTGTCGCCCTGATTGGTGGGGCGGTCTTGACGGTCTTGGGCGGACTGGCTTTGACCGGCGGCATGCTGCAATTGGGAATGGCGGGAATCATCGGTCTGGCTGCGTCACTGGGGATCGGGACGGCGGCAAGTTTGACCTTTTCGACTGCCTTGGGCGGTCTGGCGGGAGCGCTGTGGGCGACGCTGTCACCGCTGCTGCCGATTATGGCGGCGGCAGGACTGCTCTACTTCGCCTGGAAGACGAACTTCCTTGGACTGCGGGACACGACAGTCGCTGTCTGGACAGTGTTGCGGTCGCTGTTTGGATCGCTCAAAACGACCATTACCACAGTCTGGAATGTGATTTCGCCGATCTTCGGCGGCTGGATATCTGTCCTTTCGAACTGGTTCACGGCCTGGAATGACGGACTTACCGGCGCGAAATCTCCCCTGCTGAAGTTTGCCGGACTGATCGCCTATGCGGTCGGATTCAGCATCGGAATACTATCCCGCCTCTTCGGTTGGTTCAGGCAGCACAAGGCACTCGGGGCGGGACTGGGAATAGTCTTCGCCGGTGGAGCATTGGGAGTCTTCAAGTACGTGAAAGCCACTGGCGGACTGGTCAATGCGGTAAGTGTTCTTCCCTACTATCTGCGCGTAGCCGGCGCTGAGCTGAAATATCTGACGCTGAGAATGGCGGCCTACAATCCCGCTGCGCTTCCCGGTTTGATCAAGAGTGCATTCACAGCGATGGCTACCTCGGTGCGGAGTTCGGTCGCCGCGATGATTACCTCCCTCTCACGCGGTACAACTTCAGATTGGACCTTCGCTTTGAGTATGACAAAAGCGACCGCATCCTGGGCGGTCGGATTCGCCAAGGGAATCGGATT
>VGIQ01000135.1 GCA_016867835.1 Calditrichota bacterium
GACCCGGACAGTCCACGTGAGCATAGTGACGGTTCTCGGTTTGATACTCAATGTGGGCGGTGTTGATGGTGACCCCGCGAGCCCGCTCCTCAGGCGCGTTGTCGATCGAGTCGAACGAACGCTCCTGAGCCCAGCCCTTGGCGGCAAGAACCTTGGTGATCGCCGACGTAAGCGTCGTCTTGCCGTGATCGACGTGGCCGATCGTCCCGATGTTGACGTGCGGCTTGTCCCGAACAAACTTCTCTTTGGCCATTCCCAATCTCCTGGATCATTCCTGATGGATACCGGCTGCGGGCCGGATCCAAGTTGACTATGAAGAGCTCACGACCGGATTTGAACCGGTGACCTCGTCCTTACCAAGGACGCGCTCTACCGACTGAGCTACGCGAGCCTTCGGGGGTGAGTCCGATGTTACAAGATGCACGTCGCTCCGGCAATCGCTGGAACCTCGCCTGCTTGAGACTTAGGCCTGCGCCGGGGCGACGTCACGCCGGACCTTCGAGCGGGAAACGGGATTCGAACCCGCGACCCTCAGCTTGGAAGGCTGATGCTCTAGCCATCTGAGCTACTCCCGCACGGACGAGAGGCGCCATATTCCGAGAGCAAACGCCCCCGGCTCCACCGCTGGCGCTGCAGTGGGGAGAGGAGGATTCGAACCTCCGAAGGCATACACCGACAGATTTACAGTCTGTTCCCGTTGGCCGCTTGGGTATCTCCCCGCCTTCGGATATCCCGCGGCCCGGGTCGCGAGCCGGCGAAGGGATTTGAACCCCCGACCTGCTGATTACAAATCAGCTGCTCTACCGACTGAGCTACACCGGCCTCGTGGATATAGACTAACTAATATATATATTCACCTGGAACATGTCAAGCCATCACGAGCCAAAACATCACTCGATAACGACTCTCCCCCCTTTTCCTATCACCACCGACCGATTTCCGGCATCCTCAATGCGATAGCCTTGATCGAGCAGTTCCTTACGTAGTCGGTCAGATTCGGAGAACCGGCGCTGACGGCGATGATCAAGCCGCTCACGCACCATAGACTCTATCTCGCGCGGCAATGTTGCTACCCACGGCACCAGCACTCCCAATGCCCGGTCGAGGTCTTCCCACTGCGCCTGGATAGCCACACCTTCCGCCCGGCTGATCGGCGCTTCCTGCCCGATCCGGTGCACCTCACTCACCAGTTCGAAGAGCCCCGCTTGAGCACCAGAGATGTTCAGGTCATCGGCTAACGCCTTTGAGAATCGTTCCCGGCAGGTCTCAAGCGCCCGTCTAAGACCTTCGCGAACCGGCGCATTTCCACTTGAAGATAGCGCTTCGGAGTAAAGGGTATCAAGACGCGCCAGTGCCGCTTGAGACGCCTCGACTGCCGTATCGGTGAAGTTGAGTGTCTGCCGGTAGTGCGTCGAGAGCAGCGTCCACCTTAGCGCCCTCGGCGAGTGGCCCCGCGCCAGCAGATCCGAAAGTGTGTAGAAGTTCCCCGCCGACTTGGCCATCTTTTCGCCATCGACCAATAGATGTGCGCAGTGCATCCAGTAGCGAACGAACCGCTTCCCGGTCGCCACCACCGATTGGGCGATCTCATTCTCGTGATGTGGGAAGATGTTATCGACACCGCCGGTATGGAAGTCGAACTCCTCACCGAGATACTTCATCGACATCGCCGAGCACTCGATATGCCAGCCCGGTCGGCCCCTCCCGAATGGCGCATCCCAGACTACATCCCCATCCTCCGGCGACCAAGCCTTCCAGAGTGCAAAGTCCCGAAAGTCGCCCTTTTCCTCATACTCGTCGGCATCGATGCGGACCCCCCGCGCCAACCGCTCGAGGTTCATCCCCGACAGGCTGCCATAGTCCGGGAAGTCGGCTACCCGATAATAGACGGATCCATCCGCGATATAGGCAACCCCTTTATCAAGGAGTCGTTCGATCAATCCGATCATCTCCGGGATATGCGCTGTGGCGGATGGATAATGCTCGGCGCGCTCGATCCGGAGTGTCTCCAAATCGCGGAAAAATCGCTCGATAAAGGGTTGGGTGTAATCGGCGAGCGAAACTCCACTTTTGCGTGACTCACGGATAGTCTTATCATCGACATCGGTCAGGTTCATAACCTGCACGACCTCATAACCGAAGAACCTGAGCGTCCGGCGCAGTAAATCCTCAAAAACATACGCCCTCAGGTTGCCGATATGGGCGTCGGCATAGACCGTCGGGCCGCAGGTATATAACCGGACTCGGCCCGACTCAAGCGGCTCGAAGGGCACCCGACGCCTCTGACGGGTATCGTAAATGACCAATCCCGACCGGGCGTCAGTTGCCACCAGCATCTCCAGTCGGAAGGCCCCCCACCGCAGCCGAGCGCATAGCCAGGCGAATCCGACGGGCATAGTTGCCTACCGTTAGAATGGCGAGCGGCACAAGCAGGTATCCGATATAAAGAGATTGATTAATGCTCATGGTGTAGCCGATGATCATAAGCCCCGCCAGCACCATATAGGACTTGCCGAGGAAATCGGAAGGAAAGAGCGTCCCGGCACGGCGAAAAAGGCTGCGGTTCATAAGCGAGATGACGACATCGCGTCCTATCACCACTCCGGCAAGCCAAACCGGAGCATCCCTATGCCTGACGATCAGAATCATCGATGCGAGCGTCCATAACTTGTCAGCCGCCGGATCAAGAATCAACCCGAGCGGCGAAATCTGCTTCAACTTCCGCGCTGCGACACCGTCGGCATAGTCGGAGATATAGGAGAGAATCAGCAGCGAAAGGGTCATCCAATAGGCCGTCCTGGAGGGCTGGGAGTAGAGTATCCAAATCGGGATGATGAGGACAATGCGCGTCAAAGAAATCTGATTCGGCAGCAGCCTCATCTGGGCAAGCACTTTCGCGCGGTCGAAGTAGAACTGCTGACGGCTCTTGGTGAGGACTTTGACGTCGGACGGCGGACGTTTCACACGAACGCCCGAATCACATCTACGGCAAGAAGCGGCTGGCTCCGCAGCGCTGCAAGAAAGATATTCTTCAGACTCCGCTCAGCAGGCGCAAGCGCATTTATCTCGCGCGCGGTGCGATTGAGCGCATCGTCCGAAAGTTTGGTTACGCCCTCTTTGATACGATAAGCGCGCTGGTGCGGACGGACGATTTCATCTTCGAGACGGTGGTTATACTCCTGAAGGTCGCGCGCGGTGCGACGACCGGTCGCAGCCGCCTGCGCAGCTACCTGACCTGCGTGGAAGCCGGCTACCATGGCGGTGTAAATACCTCCTCCGGTGAGCGGATTGCAGTGCCGGGCCGCATCACCGGCAAGCAAGAGGCCATTCGCTATCGGATTCTTGAACGCCCGCGAGACCGGGACCCCCCCAGCCATTTCGCCGACGATAGAAGCGCCGGGATAATGGCGGTCAACAAAGTCCTTCAATTTCCGGTAGGCGGTTCCCGCTTCGGTATCCCTAACCACCACACCGATGCCGACGGCGGCAACGTTCTCACCTTTTGGGAAGACCCAGATGTAACCGCCGGGGGCAACTTCTTCTCCAAGATAGAAGTGACAGTAGCGAGCGTCGTAGTCGATACCTGCGAGGTAGAACTGGTAGGCGCTCTCAAGGTCTGCCGCGCGGATTTGGGTGTGCAGTCCGGCCCATCTTCCCACCCGCGATTCGACACCGTCAGCGCCGATGGTTACGGCTGCACGCACCCGGTGTCGCTTGCCGAAGCGGACGTAAGTAACACCGTCGACGAGATGGTCATCTAAGATTAGACTATCCACATCGGCCCGGGAGAGCACATCGGCGCCGGCTTCGGCAGCCAGTTCTGCCAGATATCGATCGAAGAGCGACCGTTCGAGAATGTAACCAACGCCATAATCACCCTCGACCGTGACCGGCGTCCCATTGGGTGCGTAGAGTATCACACCCTGGACGATCCGCGCCACCCAGCGATCCTGAATAGTAACGAACCGCGCCAGATTGCGCCCCGATATGCCCTCACCGCATCGCACAGGCGATCCTATCACCGGGTCGCGTTCAAGCAGAAGCGTCTTCGCACCGGCGTTAGCAGCACTGCGAGCCGCTAACGATCCTGCCGGACCGGCTCCGACTATTACGACGTCATAGGTGTCACCAGCCATTCAGAGGCCCGCTGCCATTGCCTTCGATGCCGCCCTCGTTCCAGGTTAACGCCTCAACCGGACAGGCCGGAATGCAGAAACCGCACTTGATACACTCCGGACCGATCACCCACAACTTTCGCTCGTCCATCGCGATGCAGTTCGCCGGACAGATGCCAACGCAGGCACCGCAAAGGTCGCATTGCCGGCTTCGCACAAGGATCGGCGGATCGGCTGCGATGTCGAGCCGGGCTTTGATTTTGGACAACTTATATGAACCTAATCGGAAAGCGAGGGATAAACGACACCGAATCGCTGACGATGGTACCATCTCGCGAGGGGGAAGTAAAGAGCGATGATCACCAGATAGACCGGAAAATACCAGCCTACCGCCAGCGACAACGTCAGAATGGAGAACTTGTTCCCTTTGACTGCCAGCACAATCGATCTTTGACGATGTGTGATGACAAGACTGACCAGTCCAATGAGCGCCGCCGGAATCGGCAGCCAGTCCCGGTTGAGCGCAGCAATCTGAGCCGATGCAAGAACGAGTAGTGCTGCCACGGAAACCGTCCTCCATTCGCCGTAGGCAACCGCAAAGGTCCGCTTGTTGTTGGCGCGGTCACCCTCAATGTCAGGCAGAGTCGTCAGGAGGCAGCCGGCGGCAAACGCTAATGTATAAGGAATCTCCTTCGTAATAGGCGCAGCCTCACCCGTAGCCAGGCTTCCAATTCGCAGCAACAACCAGCCTCCAATAAGTCCCGCCAACAGTCCGCTGAGGGGACGATTCTGCAAGGCAAAGGGACCAAAGTTGTAAAGCAATCCGGCAACGCCGAATATCGCTGCGATCCAAGGAAGGATCCCACCAAAACCTCCGGCCAGCAAGGTCGTAATGCCGATGACCGCAAGAACGATGCTCTCGGTAATAAGCGATTTGCGGCTGAAGTGTTCCTGCGCCACCAAAGGAAGTTTCTCGTTAGCCAGATCGCTGGCCCGGTCCTTCCACTGGTTAAGCAAATAGACCAGACCGGCGATAGACGAGAGTCCGACGATAAGCAAGGTCCAGCGTAACGGACCAAATGCCGCGGATCCGCTTGACAATTTCATCCCCGCCAGCATCATCGTCCAAAGCGGGAACATCAGCGTCGGGCGCAGGACAAAGAACCAGTCTAGCGCTGCCGGTGACAGTTCAGTTCCATTTGAAGGGGGATCGACTTAGCCGACGGGATGAGGGATGCTCTCCGCACCATTGACCGGTATGGGATAACGACCGGTGAAGCAGGCTGTGCAGTAGCCGCGTCCCTCACCCTGAGGTGCGGCAGCCAGCAATTCTTCCGGTGTCAAGTATTCAAGGCCGTCAGCCTCTATATAGCGCCCAATATCGGATATGCTCTGATCGTGCGCCGCCAGTTCCTCACGAGTCGGGAAGTCCATCCCATAGAAACAGGGTTCAATTATGGGGGGGGAACTGATCCGCACATGAACCGCCTCGGCGCCGGCGTTGCGCACGAGGCGCACCAATTTGCGCAATGTTGTCCCGCGAACGATGGAGTCATCGACGAGGACGATCCGCTTTCCCTTCAAGACCCCGGAAACGGGATTAAACTTCACCTTGGCACCGAAATCGCGCATCCGCTGCTCCGGCTCGATGAACGTCCGACCGACGTAGTGATTGCGGATGAGCGCGATCTCGAACGGCAATCCCGACTCGTGAGCGAACCCCAGCGCAGCAGTGTTCGACGAGTCTGGAACAGCGGTTACAAAGTCCGTCCCTTCTGGTGCCGGATGATGACGAGCTAACAGGTGCCCCAGACGACGCCGGGTCTTATCGACCATTTCGCCGAAAACCCGGCTGTCGGGACGGGCAAAATAGACGAACTCAAAGATGCAGTGCGCCCGCTCATCCGTCTGCGGAAGGTGATAACTGACCGGGCCGTCGGGGGTAAAATGGACGATTTCCCCCGGATCGACATCACGCTCGTAAGTCGCTCCCAACAGGTCGAGTGCGCAAGTCTCGCTCGCGACGATCCAGCCGCCCTCTTTTCGACCAATGGCAAGCGGCCTGAAGCCGAGCGGATCGCGAGCGGCAAATAGACCCTCCCGTGTCAGGATGGCAAGCGACCAGGCGCCCTTCACCATCGATAACGCTTCGGCAAGCCGTGCCACAGTGTCATGCGCTTTCGACTTGGCAAAGAGATGCAGGAAGAGTTCGCTGTCGCTCGTGGTCCGAAAGAGCGAGCCCTCGTTTTCGAGAAACTGACGCAATGACTGGTAATTGACCAGATTCCCGCTATGGGACATCGCAATCGGGCCGGAGCGGGTTTCGACGAGCAGCGGCTGGACATTCTGAGCGCTCGAAGGTCCGGTCGTCGAATAGCGGTTATGCCCGATGGCATGCTCGCCCGGCAGCCGACTCA
>VGIQ01000136.1 GCA_016867835.1 Calditrichota bacterium
ACCGGCAAACGGCAGTCGGGATTCTTCACAGCGTTCAGAATGGCAAGCGGCACCCCCGACAGGATAGGCTGGGCGGATCGGAATCCGCCCCTACGCGGCAGCCTGATAAATCGGGGAGCCACCGGTGAACGACAGACGAGATTCTTCACAGCGTTCAGAATGGCAAGCGGCACCCCCGACAGGATAGGCTGGGCGGATCGGAATCCGCCCCTACGCGGCAGCCTGATAAATCGGGGAGACACCGGTGAACGACAGACGAGATTCTTCACAGCGTTCAGAATGACAGAGGCGGCACCCCCGACAGGATAGGCTGGGCGGATCGGAATCCGCCCCTACGCGGCACTCCCGATAAATCGGGGAGCCACCGGTGAACGACAGACGAGATTCTTCACAGCGTTCAGAATGACAGAGGCGGCACCCCCCGTTAGGATAAGCTGGGCGGATCGGAATCCGCCCCTACGCGGCAGCCTGACAAATCGGGGAGCCACCAGTGAACGACAGACGGGATTCTTCACTGCGTTCAGAATGGCAAGCGGCACCCCCGACAGGATAGGCTGGGCGGATCGGAATCCGCCCCTACGCGGCAGCCTGATAAATCGCGGAGCCACCGGAGGGGGGCATCAGTCATCAGCATCAGTCATTAGCATCAGACTTTAGCATTAACATTAGCATTAGCATTAACATAGACCCCTTGATCTTTCGCGTCGAGGGCGAAGGCGGTCGCGGCGGCTCGGTGGTCGGCGAGATACTGGCTCGCAGCGCCGCCCGGCAAGGCTTCCATATCCAGTGCAGCCGCGCCTTTCCGGCCGAGATCAAAGGCGGACGCGCCTGGTTCCAGTTCAAAGTCTCATCCAACGATCAGACCTGGTGGGGCGGCGAGCCGCACCTCACCCTCGCCGACGGCAAAGGGAGCGAATGGGTCATCTCGCTTACCCGCAAGGACGGCGATCCCCTCCGCGCACCTCTTTCGCCCGCCGTCATTGCGAAGTCGTTGGGCGAGGCGCGCAGTTCCAATATGGTCGCGCTCGGGTTCCTTGCCGAAGCGCTCGGGCTGGATGAGCCGCTCGTCGAAGCGGTTGCGCAGAAGCGCCTATCCCGGCGCGGCGAACCGAATCCTCACATCTCGGAGTCCATCGCCGCCGGCTACAAAGCCGGTCGCGATGCCGGATGGTTTCACTGGACGGTCAAGGCGCCTGAAGTCAAGGGCCGCCGCCTCGTCCTGAACGGCAACGAAGCGATCGCCTTAGGTGCCCTCGCGGCCGGCGTCAGATTCTTCTGCGGCTACCCGATCACTCCGGCTTCGTCGATCCTCGAAATGATGCTGAAGGAACTGCCCGACCTCGGCGGCGTCGCGATCCAGATGGAAGACGAAATGGCTGCGCTCGCGGCGTGCCTCGGCGCTTCCTATGCCGGTAAGCGTGCGATGTGCGCCACCTCAGGTCCCGGCTTCGCGCTGATGTCGGAACTGCTCAACCTCGCGGTCGTCTCCGAAGTTCCGATCACGGTGGTCGATGTGCAGCGCTCCGGCCCTGCCACCGGCCAGCCCTCAAAGTCCGAGCAGGGCGATCTCCTCTATGCCCTCCACGGCTCGCCGGGCGACTCGCCGCGACTGGTGCTCGCGCCTTCGACGGTCGAGGAAGCGTTCTATCTGACCCATCGAGCAGTCAATTTGGCAGAGGAATTCCAGATGCCGGTCATCGTCCTCTCGGATGCCGCGCTCTCGAACCGCATCGAAGCGATCCCCGAGCCGGACTGGGAGAGCCTGCCGCGGTCGAACCGCGCGCGAGTGCAGGCTGGGAATGACGATGACTACGCGGCCGCCTTTGAGCGCTATCTCCTAACGCCGACGGGCGTTTCGCCGACCTCGCTGCCGGGTCGGGACGACCTCCCCTTCGTCGCTGCCGGGATGGAGCATTCTTCCACCGGCAGCCCGGCTGGAGACGCTGCTGCACACCAGGCTATGAGCGCCAAACGGCTCCGCAAGGTCGGGTCGGCGCGCGCTATTCTTGCTGCCGAGCCGCCCTACAATGGGCTCGGCAAAGGCGCCCGCGTCGGCGTCGTTGGCTGGGGCTCGACAGCCGGAGCCATAGAGGAAGCCCGGCGCATCCTTAAGCGGCAGGGCGTCCGCCTCGCAACGGCGCAGATCAGGCACTTGAATCCTCTACCTGTAGAGCAGTTGCGGGAGTGGATGCGGTCGCTCGAACGGATCATCGTCGCCGAGGAGAATCAGTCCGGGCAACTGGCGTCGCTGATCCGGCATCTGGCGCCGGAGCGGATGGCGTCGCTCTTGCCGCAGAATGAGTTTGAGATCACGCCTGAGCAGGTCATTATGGCCGTCAAGGAGGAGATGGCGCGGCTGCTGGCGGCGTAGGCGAAACATCTTGCATTCCTATCTCAAATATGCTATTATTAGTGAGTCATACTTGATGGTTAAAGACCTAATCTCACACGAAGGGAAATGAATGGACGTTCGCTACTATGTGATGAAAGTGGTAGAGAGCCAGCGAGGGGAATGGCTATACGCTTTGCCTTCCGACGCTTTGACAAGAGATGAAGGAATGATAGAGTTGCTTGCTGAACGAGGGAACGACTTAAGAAGACCCCACATTGATTACTTGAAATCAGGTATCTACGAGTTAAGGTGGAGAGTGCATAAGCGCCGATTTAGGTTGTTGCTTTGCTTACATAGAGGAGTTGCGTTTCTACTACACGGAATAATAAAGAGGTCTAATAGTGTGCCATCAGATGACATCGCACGAGCGATAAAGCGAAGACAAGAACTTATTGATAGATATAAATAGCATATAAACAAAAGCAAGGAACGATCATGCTACCCAAGGGCGAGGATTGGAGCGAGCGATCCACATCTGCTCTCGATGTCATTCGGGATCGTCGTGCCGCAGATCCGGTTCTGGCTGCAGAACTCGACGAGATCGGCCGTAAACTGCGGCTTGGTATCGCCATTCAGGAATTGCGTGAAAGGCGTAAACTGACGCAGATGCAACTCGCGCAGTTGACCGGGACCTCCCAGTCCGCTATTGCCCGTATCGAGAGCGCGGATTATGAGCGGATGTCGCTTTCGACATTGCAGAAGATTGCCCGCGCGCTCAACGCCGATCTCAGCATCACCTTTCGTCCACATCGATGGCGGAAGAGCCCACCGACCACCGCAACGGCCGGTTGACTTGACCACCACTATCGGGGCTGTCCGTCAGGGCAGCCCCTTTGCATTTTAGCGCGCCGGCTGCAACGAGGGGCTTGACATCATGTCCCGCGGGTGCTATATTATCTGTCAAAGAATGATTGACGCCTCTAACTTACCCGCCTGCAACGGCGCCTGCCCCGACCTCGACGTCGATGAGCGCTTCAATGCAACGGTGCAGGAATATGTCGAAGTGATCCGCGATCTGATCGAAGCCGGCCCGGTCGCTCGCGTAAAGGACATCGCCGAGCGGCGCGGTGTGACGCGGTCGTCGGTCTCGATCGCGCTGAAAGACCTGCGCTCTCTGGGCCTCGTTCAGCACGAGCATTACGGCTATGTCGAACTGACCGACGACGGCCGGGAATTGGGCGCAGTGTTGTCGCGGCGGCATGCGGTGATTCGGACGTTTCTTGAGAACATCCTTGGTCTTCCGGCCGAAGCGGCCAACAACGAAGCCTGCCGTCTCGAGCATGCGATGAGCCCGGAGACTCTTGATGCGCTGGTCGAGTATGTCCGCCGGCTCGAGGGTTGCCCGTGGTGCAGTTTTGCGCCGGTCAAGGCTATGCCGGGGTAGTATGGGACTCTTTTCGCACCGGTCGCCGCCTCGCGAGCCTATCGCCACCGGGACTTTCAACTGCACTTGCGCAGCCGAGAGATATGCTGAAGCGATGCGCCTCGGCGACGTGCCGTCCGGCTCCGAGGTGCGGGTCTGCTGCCTCGATGGCGCCGGCCCGATTGCGCGACGGCTGGCGGAAATGGGCTTCGTCCCGGGAACCTTGATCGAAGTCGTTCGCCGGGCCCCGCTATCCGATCCTATCGAGTTCCGACTTCGAGGCTACCTGGTCAGCCTACGCCGCGAGGAAGCCCTCCTAATTCGCGTCCACTCCACTTTATCTGATCCTTCCGCCATCGGGCAAGCGCCTGCCGGCGATGCCTCCGACCGATGACCCGTCCACTGCTTCATCTCCATTCCCATCACCACGGCTCGGGATCGAGTCTGACCACTGGCCGACGCGACGGCGAAGCCCTAGTTGCTTTGGCAGGCAATCCCAACTCCGGCAAAACGACGATTTTTAACCAGTTGACCGGCTCACATCAGAAGGTCGGCAACTGGGGTGGAGTGACCGTCGAGCGGCGTGACGGCTGGGTGAAGTCGAATGGGAGGTTGCTGCGGATCGTTGATCTGCCTGGAATGTATAGCCTCTCGGCGGTCTCCCCCGACGAAGAAGTAGCGCGTGACTTCATCGTCCATGGGTTTGGTGCCGAAGGTCGTCCTGACATTGTCGTCCAGGTTGTCGATGGCGGACGGCTCGAGCGGAGTCTGCTATTGACGGTGCAGTTGATCGAGCAGGAACTGCCGCTGGTTCTCGTCCTCAATATGTTCGATGAAGTGCGACGCCGGAACTTGCTTATCGATCCCAAGCGACTCAGCGAGCAACTCGGCATCCCGGTAGTGCCGACTGTCGGCAACCGGGGCGAGGGCATCCGCCAACTGGTCGAGACCCTCGCCGACCGGCTGGACGACTCCCGCGACGGCGCGCTTCATATTGCCTTTGATGACGCCACCGAGGCGACGTTGGCCGGCATCCGGCAACTCTGCGCTGACACCGGCCGACCTATCGGACGAGGGTATGCGATAGGGCTACTCACCCGCGAACCATCGGCTCCGCGGGGGATCGATGCCGGCTTGATGAAGCGAATTGAGGCTGAAATAGAACGTCGCCAGCCGCGCATTGGCCGGACGTTCACTGAAGCCGTTACGCATACCCGTTACACGGCGATATCGAAATTGCTCGCCGAATCGGTATCCTCCACTGCCGACCACCGGGAGGGTCTGACGGCGCGGATCGACCGGGTGATGCTCGACCCCTGGCTCGGCATCCCGATCTTCCTCGCGCTGATGTTCGGGCTCTTCCAACTCACCTTCACGGTGGGAGCGGTGCCGATGGACTGGATCGACGGACTGATGTCCGGCCTCGGCGAGATGGTCAAGGGCGGCGTTCCCGGCTTATGGGGCGAGGTTCTTGGCGACGGGATCATCGGCGGCGCGGGGATGATCCTCGTCTTCCTTCCTAACATCCTGATCCTGATGATGGGGATTCATCTCTTCGAAGATTCCGGCTATATGGCGCGAGCGGCGTTCCTTATGGACCGCTTGATGCGCCTGATGGGTCTGCACGGCAAGGCGTTCATCCCGCTGCTGATGGGATTCGGCTGCAATGTTCCGGCGTTGATGGCGAGCCGGACGCTCGAGAGCCGCCGCGACCGGCTCTTGACAATGCTCCTGACGCCCTTTATGAGTTGCAGTGCGCGGCTGCCGGTCTATGTGATAGTAACGGCAGCCTTTTTCCCGCGGACGGGCGGCACAATCATCTTCACGCTCTATCTGGCCGGTCTGATGGCAGCGCTTCTTCTGGGACGCCTCTTCAGCCGGACGCTCTTGAAAGGCCAGTCGGCGCCTTTCGTGATGGAACTGCCACCCTATCGCTGGCCGACCGGCCGAACGACCTGGAACTTGCTCCGCTTCAACACCAAAATGTTCCTGCGACGGATAGGGACCCTGGTGGCTGCCTTTGCAGTCCTGATCTGGTTTCTCAGCAACTTCCCCCGCGCAGCCGTTGCACCCGATCCGGTTGAAGACGGGGTGGAAACCGCCTATGCCGAGAGCACCTACATCTACCGCATGGCGGGTTGGGCCGAGCCGGTCTTTGAACCGCTCGGGTTCACGCTCAAGATGGATATTGCGCTGATTAGCGGCTTTGTGGCCAAGGAGATCGTCGTGGCGACGATGGGGGTTCTGATGACGGGCGATTCTGAAGCGGAGGAGGCGACGTTAGTGCAGGCTCTGCAGCGCGAAGTGCCCTCGCCGGCGGCAGCGCTCGCTTTCCTGGTCTTTGTGCTGCTCTATACGCCCTGCCTGACGACGGTCGTTACGTTACAGCGGGAAGCCCGCGCGTGGCAATGGACGGCTTTTTCGGTAGCCTACCAGACCGGGGTGGCCTACCTCGCTGCCTGGGGGACGCTGGTCGTTGCGCGGGGGCTCGGGATGGGGTGAGGCGCGACCCCACACGACCGCATCCTAAAACGTCAGATCGGAGCAGCCGGGAAGCAAGGTAATTCGATCCCCAATACTCGCTTGCTTACCTGACCAGCACTACTCTCTGCGTTGCGGCTCCCTGTCGGCCTTGGAGAGAGAGCATATACTGCCCCGAGGGGAGCGCGCCGGCGTCAAAGTGAAGTTGATGTGTGCCGAAGGGCAGGAAGCCTTCCTTTAGCAGCATCACCTCGGCGCCTCTTGCATCGTAGAGCCGGAGCGCCCACCAGC
>VGIQ01000137.1 GCA_016867835.1 Calditrichota bacterium
TCCTTCAAGATCACCGATCCGACCGGCACCCGCCCGAGCATCACGATCATCGCTGTAACCGCGAGCAGTCCAGCCTGCCACGACCGCACCCTAAACGCCCGAAACGCTGCCGATGCGATGTAAAACGCCAGCGTCGCATACATCGTCGAACTCATCGGGACATACATCTGGAGATAGAAGCGATCGTTGAAGACCGTCCCGGGCGTGATGCCGCCGATAAAGCCTACTACTGCTGTAACGATCAGTGTGACAATGGTGATGATCTTGTAGGGCCAGTCGTGTTCGCGGCGCTGAACCTGATCGACATTGACGCGGATCAGGTTGGCAATGCCGAGCACCGTCGCGAAGGCGACGACGATCACCGCCCATTGCTGAAAGCGGCCGGCAATTCCCTGCACCGCATGGTGCGGCACGAAGAATTGCAGGATCATGAAGAGGCCGAAGAAGAGGGTTATTCTAAGCGGGATTTCGTGGCGCATAGTTTATTTCACTGTCCAATGAGGGGAGTGTTATGGTCCGATCGACGTTCCCATATAACGAAGTCATCCCTGACCAGAACCTGATTATACTGAGTGTCGAGGAAGGAGGACAACTCCGGGAACTTGCGAGTGGTTGTCGGTCCGGCTGGCCAGGGTTTATCTTCACAAGTCATTTGGACGACATAGCGCGGTTGGGCACCCTGCAGTTCCCGAATGAACCGTTTCCTGAGTCCTACAATGTAGGGCGATTCGATATGGTGATAGAACTGCTGATCGCTGACAAACGACGTCGCGAGGTCGGCTTTGGCAAGCAGCAAGGCGTGCGCGGCGCCGGACGTCCAGTCGAGCGGCTGCACGGTGTCGCCGGGTTGGAGGTGTTCCCTAAGGTAGTTTGCGATCTCGTCGATCCGGCCATTCTTAGGCGCCCGCGGTTCAAGGTGAACAACCTGATATATGAAATCGCTCGAAAGCGGCAGGCGTGGACCAATCAAAAGTGCCAAGACCAGTACCAGTGTTGAGAATTTGTGATTTCCCCCCCAGGGGACCTGATGTTCAGTGAAAAACAGCGCCGTCACCAGAGGACATAGGAAGACTGCAAGAAGTGCGTAGTGATAAGCCCAGAATTGACCCGATATGGTCGGGTAGAGAGCGCATACAAGACTCATTGCCGCAAGCACATTGATGCGGTCGCGCAGTTGACAGGGCAGAAGTCCCTCGCGAGCAACCAGAAAGTATCCAAATCCACCTGCGACTATCCAAGCGGTGTAGTCCCCGAACCGCAACGTCTCGGTAATCAAAAACTGAATGCGCTTGATGCCTGTAATGACATAGTGTCCGCCTGACATTTGGGTGTAGAGGGGGTAATAATTTTGAGCAATCTCAAGAAATGGAGCAAGGGCATTATTAAGCAGTAAGTAGAAAAATACGGGCAGCACGACAGTCAAGAATCCAATTAACGAGAATCCAGCCATCGCAGGCAGCCTCTTCAGTGCCGTCTGCCAAGTTGAACGATACCTCCAACCATCGAATATTCGGTAGTGAAGCAGCACCGGCCAGCCGATAAGGGCGTGCGGCTTGTTCAATGCGATAAAGCCAAAACATAGCCCGATGACGATGTCGTCGCCAATTCTGCGGCTCGAAGCATTCAAAGTGATATTGGATGCGATTAACAGCGGCAGGGCTATAATCCATTCGCGCTCGAGACTGCCGGATGGTGCCGCAGAGATGTAATAGATACCGACGACAACCACTGCAAGCGAGGCAGCCTGTCGTCCGAACGGTCGGATAATCCTCCAGATGAGCAACATTATACCGCTCATCCAGCAGAGGTCGAGAATACGAAAGGCAATATCGCTGTAACCCAGGGTCTTCAGCCAGAGGATATTAAATATGTGCGTCCCGGGCAGGCTGAAGTCAAAGAAGTCGCGATAGGGAATTAGGCCGCGCTCGGCGATAAGCCAGGCGTAATATTGTAGGATTGGGCCGTCGTGAACGAATCTCCACCAGAGCGAGGCGACTGCCTGAACCAGCAGCAATGACCAGAGACCGACTTCCAATATCCACGACCTGGATGCAAATAGTGGATGACCGGCTGGATCGTTAGCGGTTGAGGTTTGATAAGCGTCGCCGGACGAGTCGGAGCGCTTCTGAGGCGATGTCACCCCCGTTCTAATCTCTGCAAGAAGGCCTCAGTGGCAATATGGTAATCGCCGGAAAGGCTGATGACTGGACGTGGGATCTCTGCTCTGTTATGATGCCTCCTTAGATGCCGATTCATCAGCGCCTGACACATACTCCATATCGCGCACAACAATCTCTGCCAGTCGTTTTCCAATCATCGAGTAGGGGATGATCACCTCGGTTGCGCCATTTTGCTTCAGTTCATCCATTTGATGCTGAGAATCGGCAGTAGCGATGATCGTTGCGTTTGGGGCGATTGCGCGCACACCACGAACGATACTTAGGTTGTTTGTGCCTTTAAGCAGCATATCGGGTATGGTCGAAATAATGATCTCTGCAGAGTGGATATGAAGATGCTCAAGCGAATCGATGCTGCTAATGTCACCAAAGGCACAATGTATGCCGCGCGATTGCAGCGTATTCAGTGTTTCCAGACTGAAGTCGATAACCATCAGTTTCTTCAATATCTCGGGATGATTCAACTCTAATTCGCTTACCAGAGCCGATGCCCCGCGGTGGTAACCGAGGAGAAAGATCGAATACGCATGACCTGATTCGTCCTCAGTAGCGCCATCCGCCACCTGCTTGAAGCCCAATCTTGTGACAAAATTGTTGAACAATATATATAGGAAGTGATTTCCCTTAATAAAATAACTGGCGCCAATGGAAGTGATCGCCATCGCGTAGATTATTGTGGACAGAAGTTTCTCATCGATATGTTTATAGGAGACCCCTATGGCCGCAATCACTAACGAAAACTCGCTAATCTGCGCAAGGTTGATACTGGCAATGAAGGACGTCCGCCGACCGCTGCCAGTGAGTGATAGAAGCGGATAAACGGTGATGAAACGCGAAATGACTGTGAAGAGGACGATTAGCAATACAGTCGTCATCATTTCAAGTTCAGGGTACGGAATCTTCATTCCAAGCGAAAGGAAGAACAAGGTCATGAAGAAGTCCCGAAGAGGAAGTATTTTGGCGGTTACATGAACCGAATAGGGAAAGCTCGAGATTGCTGCTCCGGCGATCAAAGCTCCCATTTCCATCGAAAGCCCGATAAATCCCGCGACGCCGGTCACGAAGGCACACCATGCAACTGACACTGCAACGACAAGTTCAGGGGTTTTTGCTATTTTCTCGAAAGTCCACTTCAGGAAGTACTTGCTAAGTGCCCAACCCATAAGCAACAGTCCAGTCCCTTTTAGTAACGCCAAGCCAATGTAAATGAGTTTCGGATCGTTCAAGTTAGGTTGAAAGGCAAGCACAAGTATTGCCCATATATCCTGAAAAATTAAGATCCCCAGTGTAATCCGACCAGGCCGGGTGTCAAGTTCAAACTTGTCGTAAAGGAGTTTTACGACTATGGCCGTGCTCGACAACCCTGTGAATATGGCGAGATAAAGGGCGTCGAGTCTCCCATCGCCAAAATGAAAGCCTATCAACTGAAAGAAACCAAGGCCAATCAGTATCGATAAGAAGAACTGTCCGATACCCGCAGTGATCAAGGCCTTACCGGAGGCAAGTATCTCTTGTAACTTCAACTCCAGACCAATGATGAATAGCAACAGAATGAGCCCGATTTCCGAAATCACCTCGATGCTCTCAGGCTCCGCAACAAGTTTCAAACCCATCTCAGGCCCGATAAGCGCCCCGGCGACGAAGTAGCCCAGGATGACCGGTTGCTTCAAGAGATGAAAGAGATAACCGAGGGAGGTTGCTGCGACGATGGCGATGCCGATTTCTTCGATAATCCCGTGCATAAAGATATGATAATAAAGATGTTAGTGGATGATGATACGCATCAGGGCCGGCGGCTCATTTGCGATAAACAGTTCCTTCAGCAGCGCCAAGCCCCGCCGGTGCACTGGCCAGGTAAAGTATCCTTCGGCTTGTTCCGGAAGAACCCAGCGAAACGCCTGATGCTCGTCCCGGTCAAGTTTGACATCGCCGGGCTGGACGAATACGACAAATAGAGGAACCAGCGCCATCACGCCCTTGATTTGTTCATAGAATATCATCGTTTCGTTCATCGTCCAGAGCGAGAGCGGACGCAGGCCGGTCTCCTCGAGAAGTTCCCGAACCAGTGCCGCCTCGGCGCGCTCGCCTGCTTCAATGTGCCCGTATAGGATCTGCCAACTGCCTGGGGCATAGGCGTCGTCGCCCGAGCGCTGAAGGAGCAGGATGCGGTGGCCATACTCCTTTGGTGTCAGGACGAACGCCGCAGCCATCGACGATTCGACCGGAATGCCGCTTATCGATTCTTCCACTGCGGAGCGCGATTCTCGATCGTCGCGGCAATGCCTTCGTGGGGATCGATGCAGTTCATCAGATCGAGCATAAAGGTCGATTCGGTAATCTTCAACGCCTCCATCACCGGCGAATAGAGGGCTTTATCGACTGCGCGCTTGGCGAGTTGAATGGCGGGGGTGCTATGGGACGCGATGCGGAGGGCATAGTCATCGACGAAAGCGTCCAGTTCGTCGTCGGGGAGTATGCGGGCCACCATCTGCGCTTCGGCGGCTTCAGCCGCAGTGATGATCTTCGAGGAGACGATCCAGTCGAGCGTCCGGTTTCGACCGGCGAGGCGGGGCAGGACGGCGGCGGCTATCGACGGGAAGAGGCCGGCTTTCATGTCGGGAAAGCAGAACCGCGCCGAACGCGCCGCAAAGGTGATGTCACAGAAAGCCGCCAGTTCCGATCCAGGTCCGAAAGCCTCGCCCTGGACGGCGCACAATGTCAGTCCCCGGACTGAATTGATGAGGTCGAAGAACCTCGTGTAGAGCGGCATATAGAGTCCGATCCGCTCGGCGGTCAATTCCTGGTAATCTACGCCGCTGCAAAAGTGATCGCCGGAGCCTCGCAGCAACATGACCTTGACAGTGTCGTCGTCGCGATACTCGAGCAGGGCATTGACAGCCTCTTCCAGAATATCAGAGGTAAGGATGTTGCGCGGCGGCGCTTTAAAGGTCAGGTCGATCCGGCCGCCGTTGCGGCGAAACTCAATAAACTGGTGAGGGGGCATCGCGGTGCCTTGGTACAGGTTGATGAACAGGTATAGGTGATCCGTCAGATCGGATTGGGAATGTCGATGAACTCAGCTTCGAGGTCAAACGTCCGGGCAAGGTGCTCGCCGAGGGCGCGAATGCCCCACTTCTCGGTGTTGTAATGGCCTCCGGCGTAGAGGTTTATCCCGGCTTCCTCGCAGGATCGAACGACATCCTCCCGAATCTCGCCAGTTACGAGGATATCGGCGCCGGCTTTAAGGGCGTCTTCCCAGTAGCCGCTGCCGCCCCCGGAGTTGACGGCTACGGTGCGGATATCCTTTTGTGCCAGTTTAAGCCCCGTGCCGCGGGCGATGAGGGCGCGATCGACCCAGTCGATGAAACCGTCGATCGAGACCGGACGGGTCAACGTGCCGATCGCCATGATAGGCGGTGTCCTGGGTCCGGTGGCTCGACCCACGAAGTGAATGTTATGCAGACCCAACGCTTTGGCAATTTGGGCATTATTGCCCCATACAGTATGACCGTCCAGAGGCAGGTGGTAGGCAAGGAGGTTAATGTCGCGACTTAGCAGGCGCTTCAGTCGCGTCCTCATTATTCCCCGGATGACTATCGGGTGCGGTGAATTTCGCCAGAACAACCCGTGATGCACCAGAATCGCGTCGGCTCCCTGCTTGATGGCGGCTTGGAAGAGACGGTCGCTGACCGACACGCCGGTGGCGATCTTCTTGATCTCAGCCTTGCCTTCGACCTGAATGCCATTGCGGCAGTAGTCCTCGAACTCCCCGCAAGCAAGTAGGTCGTTCAGGAATTCCTCGAGGCTACTTAGTTGCACCACTTCGCCTCCGGAAGAGTATCCTATCGAGGCTCCAGTTACCGGTATCGTGTGCCAGAAACATCAAGAGCCCGGCCAAGAGGCCAAGATTCTTCAGAAATTGGCCGATCTGCCGGGGATCGTCAAGGAAGTTGTGAAAGATCAGCGTCGTCGGGATCAGGAAGACGATCAGCGCTGCTGCGCCCCAGCGTCCCTTTAAGCCGAGGAGCAAGGCAAGCCCGCCTGCCAACTCAAGGAATATCGCTCCGGGCAAAAAGAATGGCTCGACTAATGGCATTCTATGTTCGATCATATTGCGGGCAGTCTCGTCCCATTTGACGATCTTATTGTAGCCTGACCGGAGAAAGATCGGGGTCAGGATGAGTCGGGCGAGAAGCGGTATCAGGTTGTTAAGAACAGGCATTGCGCTCAATCTTGATGCCGCATCGATAATGAGGCTTAGATGGTCTAAGATACGAACACTCATCGCCTCAATCAAGGGGATGGTGCACACCTGTCTGTTAACTGATTGCCAACCGCG
>VGIQ01000138.1 GCA_016867835.1 Calditrichota bacterium
GGGCGGGCATTCCTGCCTGCCCTAAGGGCGGACAAGAATGTCCGCCCTCCAAGGGCGCAAGTGGGGGGTCTCTTGCCCGTCCGGCTCAGCCTCTACGCGCTCGACGGGCGGGAAGTCCTCCGCTTGCACGACGGCCCTCTGTCCCCGGGGAGCCATACTTTCGCACTTTCGCACTTTGGCACTTTCACACTTCCCTCCGGCATCTATCTCCTCCGTCTTCAGGCCGGCACCCACTCCCGCACCGTCAAAGCGGTCTTGATGCGGTAGTCTTGCAGGACGTTTCATGGGTGTTAACGTAGGGGCCGAAACCGCCGTAGGCGCTTCGTGCCCGAATGCATAGAAACGGAGTCATGCCGAATCCGCGGGGAAACTATTTATGGGCGGGCTCGCAAAAACCCTTGACATCTTCCTCTTGCAGCCGTATTTTGTGAAATCCTTGCCTCGGGCTACGGCTCGGGCTACGGCTCGGGCTACGGCTCGGGCTACGGCTCGGGCTACGGCTCGGGCTACGGCTCGGGCTGCAATAGCCCGGGCTCAACGTCAACCCTCATACTTAAGGAATGACAATGGCTCGAAGCAACTCTCTCTCCTGCGCGCTCCTCGCGCTGCTCGCAATCGTCTGCCTCGCCGCCGTGCCTGTGGAAGCGCTGGCAGATTTCACGGTCTACGTTTGTGAGGACGGTCCGGATACGGTGCAAGGCGCATCGATGCAGGCACGATTCTTTGTCCCTGGCCAGGGCTGGACGGATTGGGCAGCGGCGGATGCAGAGGGTCCCAACCCCGGTGAATATCACTGGGAGATTCCTGACGGCGCCACACTCATCCAGATCGCCGTTCCATCCTATCTCGAACCGGTGTCGCCGGATGATCCGGTCGTCGAAATGGATCCCGATCTGTTGTCTTTCAATTGGGAAGTAATCGACCACCGATAAGCCCGTTGTGGTGGACTTGGCGGCGCATTTGGCTGCCAAGTCCGCCACAATATCGCCTCTACCAACCAGTTCAAGAAAGACGCCTCCCATGCTGCCTCGCCACAATCAAATTGTCTTGGCGCTTGCAACTGCTGCCCTGACACTCCCTTTCATTTCTGCCGCCCAACCTCGTGATGCATGGGTTAGGTATTACGAAGTTGATGAGAATCGCACTACATTTAACGATCTATTCCAAACAACTGACGGCGGTTTCATTTGTGCCGGATATGGCGGAATTCGCATCGCTTCCACGCGTTTCGTGGTCGTTAGAACCGATCATGATGGGCGCCTGATATGGAGTCGCTGCTACTACCCATTCCAGGCCAGATCAGGCTATTGCGTATTTCATTCAGTGATTCAGACAGATGATGGCGATTTGGCTTTGGTAGGTCATTGTCAGTTGGAGCAGGCTTGGTTCTTCGTTACCAAACTAAATATGGAGGGAGAAGTCCTTTGGGAGCGCACATATCAACAATCCAGGGGCACAAGCTATGCCATCATCGAAACCAAAGGCGGAAATCTTCTTGTGGCTGGGAGCATTGATGGCGGCGTGGGCTATAATACTGCTTATGCTTTGATGATCAATCAGGAAGGCGATCCCATATGGGACCTTCGCTTGGAATTTGAAGGCGGCGTTAATTCATTTAGTTCTATACGCGAAGTTCAAGATGATGGGTTCTATCTCTCTGGTCATTACGGGCCAACAAACACCACTCGCCTCGTTAAGATTGACAACGAAGGAGATCTTGTTTGGAGTCGAATTTATGAGGAGCCAAGCGGTGCGACAGCGCTTATTACGGTGCCTAATGGCTTTGCAATGACCGGCTACTTCAGACAATTGCCTGTGCTACGGTTGGTGGATATAGATGGTAATTTGATCTTGCAGCGCACCTACAATCGAGGTGAAAACAACTTTTCCATTGGACTTAGTCTTACTCGTCTGCGTGATGGAGGGCTTCTTGCAGTAGGACAATACGATGATGCGATGGCGTTAGTTCTTCGCACCGATCCGGCGGGTAATCTGCAGTGGCGCAGTGAAGTCCAAGGCCATTATTGGTATCGTTCGGTTGTTCTAAATCGAGAGGGCTTCCCGGTGATCGCCGGAGGAACCGGTGGACCGGCGCTCCTCCGCAAACTCTACCCTGACCGCTCACCGCCGGTGATCATTGAGCGCTTTCCCGCCGACAGCCTGCTCCGCGTCCTGACCGGCGATACGCTGCTATTTTGGGTCCACGCGGTCGATTATCAGGGCGATCGCATCAACTACCTCTGGCTGCGAAATGATGATGAAGTCTCACGCGATTCTTCCGCCTGGATCGACTTCCCCGAACGAGGCGAATATCGGGTCGAGTGTCAGGTTTCAGACACGCTGCCAGGGCGGCCCGCGCATTGGGCGGTCGAGGCACACGACCTGCTGATTGAGGCCTACGAACCCGACACGCACTATCTCTCGATCCAGCGCAACAGCGAGATAGACTTCACTCTCGACTCTGTTGCCTATATAGGGGATTTGGAGAATCTGCGCTATGAGTGGATGATTTACGACTCGACGGCGGTGAGGTGGGAGGAAGTGGCAGGGGATGACCGGATCGGAATCCGGTCCTACGCGTTCCACCGGACGAGCGGGTATGCTCTGAAAGCCAAGGTCTTCGACCCGAACGTCGATCCGGTGCCGGCCGATTCCGTCCAATGGGCGATTCAAGTGCGGGGCGTCATCCGCGCCTTCGAGCCGAATGTGCCCGAACTTTCCCTCGAGCCGCGTCAGGAGACGACATTCGAACTGATCCCCTTCAATGCCAACAACGATTCGATTGAATACTGGTGGACTCTAAACGAAGCAGACACCCTGTCTACTCAGTCCACTTTGTCCATTTCATTTCAAGACACGGGCAGATACATAGTAAGTGGGTATGCGCGGGAGCAGGTCGGCGAGGAGGAGTGGGAGGAGGATGTGCAGAGGTGGGCGGTCAATGTGGGAATGCTTAATGCGGAATTCGGAATGCGGAATGAAGGAGACTTGGAAATTGAAGATATTAGTTTGCAGATTGCGCCGAATCCGTTCAATGACCAGGCGATGGTGATGATCGATCTTGGAGGGCAGGCATTCCTGCCCGCCCTAAGGGCGGACAAGAATGCCCGCCCTCCAAGAGCGCAAATGGGGGGTCTCTTTCCTGTCCGGCTCAGCCTCTACGCGCTCGACGGACGGGAAGTGCTCCGCCTCCACGACGGGCAGCTATCGCCCGGGAGCCACACTTTCTCACTTTCAGACTTTCAGACTTTCTCACTTCCCTCCGGCATCTATTTCCTCCTCCTTCAGACCGGCTCCCATTCCCGCACCGTTAAAGCCGTTCTTATGCGCTAATCTTGGAGGGCATTTCATGGGCGTGAACGTAAGGGCCGAAGACGATATGTGCGGCTTCGTGCCCGATTGCAGAAGGGTGGAATCGGCTCGTATCGGCGGGCAAACTATTTTTGGGCGGACTCGCCAAATCCCTTGACATCTTCCTCTCACAGCCGTATTTTGTGAAAACCTTGCCTCGGGCTACGGCTCGGGCTACGGCTCGGGCTCAACGTCAACCCTACTGCAAGGAGGACGTAATGTCCCACCGTTCGATCTTCGCGACCGCTCAACTGGTTCTGCTGGCGGTCCTCACCCTCTTCGCCGCGCCGAGTGAGGCCGAGGCGACTCTCTTTCGCGCGTTCGTCCAGAACTACGAGGACAACGCTGGAGTCACCCTCACCCTCATCACCCGTGACGCTCTCGGCGGCATCCTCGATGAAGTGCCGATGGTCTTTATCGAAGTAGATCAGAATGATCGCGCCACTTTCGAAATCGACTTCGCCTGCGACGCAGCATCAGTAACTTGGGAAGTGGTTGCCACCCCCCTCACCCGGTTCAACCCCTCTACGATTCAGGATGGCGATGATGTCGATTTCCAGAACGACAACGTTCTGGAGCCAGACTTCGACCTTTTATGAGTGCCATATTCTGCGAGGGAGGTGGCGTCGCTGCCTCACTCGAGGGTAATGCCTGCCATTCCCCATTGTGAGAGTGACTTGAGATCGACATCTATCTTTATTCTGATCCCTGTCGGAATTGTGTGCGAGTCGTTTGCCCAACCGCCGGTGGCACTTTTAGAACATTACGGTGCTGGTGCCAACGAACGCTTCCAGGACATTTACGCCGTTTCTGACAATGGTTATATCATGTGCGGTTCTACCAGAGCAACACCAGCATTGGGTTCAATAGCCTGGGGAGACCTTTTTATTGTTAAGACTAATGATAGAGGCGAGGTCATTTGGAGCCAATTATACGACTTTGAACAGCGCGCATATCCACTCTCGATCATCGAAACCGACGAAGGCGATTTTGTAATCGCTGGTTGCAGCGATGGGTATCAACACGGAATGAAAATCGACTCTGACGGCGAGATAATATGGAGCCGCACTTATGACGTTGGCAGGTTCCATGCAGTCATCGAACTGAAGGATGGCAGATTATTATTCGCAGGCCGCGGTCCGGCAGAGGTATCCTCCGGCGCAATGCTCTGCACAGATAGCGAAGGCGATGAAATCTGGAGTCGAGTTTACAGCCGTGAAGGGAACTGCGAGATTAAGGCGATTAGAGAGGCTCAGAATGGAGTGATAGCATGCGGTAGACGAGCAATTCGGGAACCACGCAATAATGCATGGCAAGGTTTTCCCTGGCTGCTTAAGGTTGATCTAGAAGGTCGAGATGTTATTTGGGAGAACTTTTTGAATGGAGGCTTCACGATTGATATCTTCAGAATGACCTCCGCTGCTTCTGGAGAATTTCTTGCGATGGGATATGTGACGGGGAATGATTATGCTCCCATCTTGATTAATGTTAACAGTAATGGCGAGGTTCAATGGACAAGAGTTTATCGTGACATTAGAGATGACACCTACAACGACATAGTTCGTTCGTCCGATGGCGGTTACATGCTCGTTGGACAAATCAGCCGACCACAATATGGTGGGTTGGCGTTGCGCATCAACTCTGAAGGTGCAATAAGATGGCGCGCATTCTATGACTTCTCCGCCGATCAGCGTTTCGGGGGCGGGCAGGCCAATCCGACAGCGGTAGTTGTTAATCAGGTGGGTGAATTCGTGGCATGCGGGCAAGTTCCGTTACGCCAAGATAATCGATATGATGGTTTCCTTATGAAACTTGAACCCGACTTTCTCGGTCCCCGGTTCATATCATACTCCCCTGAAGACACCATATTGACGGTCTTGCCCGGGACGGAGATTGAATTCTCTGCAGTTGCCCATAGCGATTACTTCGACGACCTCGACTACCATTGGACTTATGATGACATGCGTCTCGAGGCGCAGGGCGACACTTTGGTGCGAGTGCGCTTCGACGAGTTAGGCGAGCACCTCGTCCGCTGCGAAGTATCCGACGAAGACGACACTCGCGCCATCAACTGGCACATAGCGGTCTCCGACCTTATCATCGCCTCTCACACCCCCGACACTCTATCCCTCACCTTACAACGCAATTCCGAGATCGATTTCGCCCTCGACTCCGTCGCCTACATCGGGGATATGGAAAATCTTCGATATGAGTGGATGCTCTACGACTCGGCAGCGGTTAGGTGGGAGGAAGTGGGAGGGGATGACCGGATCGGAATCCGGTCCTACGCGTTCGCCCGGACCGGCGGCTTTGCCCTGAAGGCCAAGGTCTTCGATCCGAACGTCGATCCCGTGCCGGCAGACTCCATCCAGTGGGCGATTCAGGTGCGCGGCGTCATCCGGGCCTTTGAGCCCAATACCCCCGAAATCTCCCTCGAGCCTCGCCAGGAATCGACCTTCGAACTGATCCCCTTCAATGCCAACAACGACTCTATCCAGTTCTGGTGGACGCTTGACGAAGCCGACACCCTGTCTACTCAGTCCACTCTGTCCATTTCTTTCGAAGACACCGGCAGATTTGTTGTGAGCGGCTATGCGCGGGAGCAGGTCGGCGAGGAGGAATGGGAGGAGGACGTGCAGAGGTGGGTGGTGAATGTCCATTCTCTAAGTGCGGGACTGGATCCCCGCCTGCGCGGGGATGACGAGGGGGGAAGCGGGGATGATGATCCCCTCTCGCTTACGATTGCTCCGAATCCATTCAATGATCGAGCGACGGTGACGATTGACCTTGGAGGGCGGGCATTCCTGCCTGCCCTAAGGGCGGACAAGAATGTCCGCCCTCCAAGTGCGCAGGTAGGGGGTCTCATGCCCGTCCGGATCGGCCTCTACGCGCTCGACGGACGGGAAGTCCTCCGCTTGCACGACGGGCCGCTATCCCCTGGGAACCATACTTTCTCACTTTCACACTTTAGCACTTTCACACTTCCCTCCGGCATCTACTTCCTCCGCCTTCAGGCCGGCTCCAGGTCCCTCGCTGTCAAGGCGGTCATGATGAGGTAGCCTTGCAGGACGTTTCATGGGTGTTAACGTAGGGGCCGAAGCCGCCGTAGGCGCTTCGTGCCCGTTTGCAGGTGGCGGAATGGCTCGTATCTGCGGGCAAACTAT
>VGIQ01000139.1 GCA_016867835.1 Calditrichota bacterium
TGGTGTCAGCAATTAACCGACAAGTTCTCTGTCGGGGCAACGTTTAAGTACCTGCATGAGAGGCTCGCCGACGAGACCGCTTCGGGCTGGTCGTCCGACGTCGGGACCTTCTATGCCACCGGCTGGAGGCGGATCAACATCGGGATGATAATTCAGAACTTCGGACCCGATATGAAGTTCGTCCGCGAGCCGTTCCCCCTTCCGATCACGTTCAAGTTCGGGGCATCGATGTTGGCTTACGAGGAGGGTCCGCACAGCCTACTGGCAGCCGGGGAGTTCCTCCACCCTAACGACAACCTCGAACTCTACCGACTTGGTCTTGAATATACTTATACTCGGCTTGTCAGTTTTCGCTTTGGCAAGCAGATCAACGGGCTGAGCCGGGCCAAATGGGAAGAATACAAAGAGAATCCGCAAAAGGATCCTTTCATCGAATACCCACTCTTCGATGAAGACGGCGCGCTTACGCTCGATGGCATTTCGATAGGGTTAGGTTTGCAGATTCCTCAGGCGGGAGTCAACGTTGATTATGCATGGGTCGGGCTCGGAACATTGGGCAACGCGCACCGCTTCACGATCGCCTACCGTCTGCCCTTCGCTCTCTTTTAGTTGACAGAGGAATGAAAAGGAAGCAGAACCAAGCAGGAGAAGACGATTTGCGACGCTCCCCAAACCGCCGGTTCGCAGGCGGGTTGATGGTGTTCGCTCTCGCAGCGGCGCTATGCAGTCCTGCCCATGCACTTGACGTCTCGGGCACACTTGCCGGCGGCGAATGGAGCCTCACTGACAGCCCGGTGCGGGTGGTAGGAGACATCGAACTGCCGGCAGGAGCGCGGCTCGATGTGCGTCCCGGAGTCCGCGTCGAGTTCACCGGCGCATTTTCGTTCACGGTGCGCGGTCTGCTCGACGCCGCCGGTACTGCAGATAGACCAGTCGTATTCACCGCATCGGATCCGGGCATTCCAGACAACCGTTGGAAAGGCATCCGGTTCATCAATGCTGCGCGCAACTCGCGTCTCCACTTCTGCCGTATCGAGTATGGCTGGGCACGCGGCACCTGGCCTGAGAACTGCGGAGGCGGTATCTACATCGAACGCTGCTCGCCGACTATCAGCCGAACAGTGATCGAGAACAACCGCTCGGATCACGATGGCGGCGGAATCTACGGCTGGTTCACCTCCTCACTAATACGCAACACACTCCTCGTCACTAACCGCGCCGGCAATCACGGCGGCGGGGTCTTTCTATCCTTCTCCAATCCGCAGATTCTGAACAGCACGGTGGCTCTCGATACGGCGCGCGGCTGGGGCGGCGGGGTCTTCTGCGGAGCCGAAGCCAAGCCTGAGATCGTCAATTCGATCCTTACGAATAACACCCAAATCCTCTTCCTCGACGACAATTCGGACGACAACAACCTGCCATCGGGCGACCCCTACAAGTTTATGGCCGATTTGGGGAAGATACAGTCCGCAGCGCCGGAGGTGTCGTTCAGTGCGGTCTCATTGGGGCAGTTGAATCCTTTGCCCGGATCGGGCAACCTCTCCCCGGCTCAGGTTCAGTTTGTCAACATCACACGCCTACCATTCGACTTTCGTCTGCGTTTTTCGTCGCCCTGCGTCGATGGCGGAGATCCGCGAATGAACGCCTCATCCGAGCCGGACATTCTGATTAACCGTCTAAACATCGGCCATGAAGGCGGCACCGAGCGGGCGACTCGTTCTTTGCCGGTCATTTATAATGATCGGGCAGCGCTGAGACTGGCGGTCGTTTTCGACACCGTCCGCACTAATTCGCAGTCTTCATTCGATATCAAGGTGGAGAATCAGGGGCACTACCGACTCTACCTCAACCGGTTCAAGTTCACTCCGGAATCGAAAATCCCAAATCCCGATGCAGTCTGGCAAGTTGTGCCTTCGATCCCCGACTCGGCAATGGCAGTGGTTGTCACCGATGCCCGGGTTGGTGGGATTCGGTTGATAACCGGAGACCGGATAGCTGCGTTCACACCCTCGGGAGTTTGTGCAGGGCGCGCAACCGTCGATTCGACCGGCTTCCCGCTCCGGATGACGCTCTACCACGATCTGCCCGGCACTCCAGGTAGGGACGGATTCGTTCGGAATGACACGCTTCGGTTTCGCATGTGGAACGCAGTTGACAGCCTGGCCTACCGGGCTCAGGCGAATTTCGGCAGCGATCCGGCTCTATTTGTTCCGGGAGGCTCGTCTCGGGCAACGTTGGAACTTACGATTTTCCCGGATCTCGCGGATGTCGATGGGACGCTTTTGCCGGCTTACCAGGTAGCTCCCGTCGAGCCTGGCGAGAGCGCCAAGTTCACCCTTCAGTTCCGTCCGACCGAATTAGGGACGCACTTCGATACCCTGACAATTACATCGAGTGACAACCTCTTCGGCAGCGATTCGCTCCACCCCGCGCCTTTCGACACCACCCAGCGCCAGCCCCGGCTTTTCCTGCGCGGAACCGGCATCGACCCGGTTGCAGTGGCGGACTCGGCGTTAGCCTTTGGCACGCAGCAGATCGATCTGGCAGATACTCTATTCTTCATGATTCGTAACAACGGGCGCAGCGACCTTAGACTGCGCAGTGTATCGGTTCAGCAGGGTGGTTTTGCGGCGTCGATCCTGGACGGTGTCATAGCACCGTCGGCGTCCGGACGGGTGCGTGTCATTTTCACACCTCGTATTCCGGAGCCGTATGAGAAGAACATGACGGTGGTGACGAACGACCGGAGCATCTTCGTTAAACTGACCGGTCGCGGCGTCGGTCCGAAGTTGTCGGTAGCCGACACCTCGCGCTTCATCGGTTATGTCTATGCTGGCAGCGATACGGCGCGTTCACCGCTTTCGGTCACTAATGAGGGCGATGAACCGCTCGTTATTACCGGGATGACCGTTAATGCTGTGACGGGTCCGGCGAGCGCTTTCTCGGCAGAACTCCCCCCCGGCGGGCTAACGATACCGCGTGACTCTACCGGGACGGTGATCCTTCGCTTCCATCCCGGGCAAGCCGGGCAGGATTATGTTGCGCGCTTGAGATTTGAAAGTAACTATCCGCTGGCACGTTTTTACCGGGTCTCTGGGAGGGGGATGGCTGAGCCGGGACAGTATCGTTTCGGTCAAGTGAGCGGGGTTTGGGGTTGGACTGCCGGAAGTCCGGACTACATTGTTCTGGACTCGGTCATCGTTCCGGCTCACGAACGATTGCGCATTATGCCAGGTGCCCGGGTGTTGTTCGAGCCGGGAGCATATATACGCGCCAATGGAGAACTCCGAGCGCTTGGCCTTCCGGGAGACTCAATCTACTTCCTGCCCCGTGACAATTCCGGCACTGTTGCTTCCAGATGGCGCGGATTGGTGCTTGAGAATGAAGACGGCTCCCGCCTCACTTATGCAGTTGTCTCCGGAGCCCGGCAGGGTGTTAGAATCCGCAACTCTTCGCCGGTGATTCAGTACTCACGTATATCGGGGAATGTGGATACGACCCGTAATGGCGGAGGAATCAACCTCGAAAACTCCGGCGCAACCATCGGCGGATCAATCATCGAATCGAACCGCGCCAATATGGGTGGCGGAATCTTCGTTCTCAACTCACGACCGGTAATAAGCAATTGCCTCGTGCGCAACAATACTGCGCGCGAAGGCGGCGGGTTCTACTTCAAGTTCCTTTCCAGTGCCGTGCTTCAAAGCAATCTGGTCTATGGTAACAGCGCAACATTGGGGGGAGGTATCGTGGTCGCTGAAAACTCGGCGCCGCGGATTCTTAATAACACCATTGTTGCCAATATCGGCGGGGGGATTGCGGGTGCCATACGATCGGTTCCTTCAATCACTAATACAATCGTTTACAACAACGGCGGCCCCTCGCTGCAAGCCCTCAGCGGTTCGTCGCTGTTAGTCAGTTACTGCAACGTCGAAGGCGGCTACGCCGGACAGACTAACCTGGATGTCGATGCCGGCTTCGATCTCGGATCTTCCCTGCCTTATGCATTGGGTTCCGAATCTCCGCTCATAGACCGCGGCAACCCGGAACGGACTTATCGCGACTATTCCTTCCCACCTTCACTTGGCACTTCGCGCAACGACATCGGTGCCTATGGCGGACCTCATGGCGGCGGCTGGCAATCGCCCGACATTTCGGTAGCACTCTTCCAGAATCCCGCATTTCCGCACTGGATCGATGTTGTTCTTACATCGCTCGAACCTTTCACGTCGGCTCCGGTCTGTTCGGCAGAGTATGGCGGAGGCGCGATGACCATCGTTCCTCTCGCGATGATCGATGCCTATAACTACCGTGGCCGGTATGAAGCGCCCGGTTCGGGGCCGCTCTTCCTTACCGCGGAAGGTGACATTTCTGGTGGACAGCGACAAAAGGTAGGCCGTGACTTCGAGATCATTCTGACTACCACCCGCGAAGGTGGATATGGGCTGATACCGGGCATCGGAGGAACTATTCAGATTCCCGCCGGGGCAGTGGCAGAAGAACGATGGATCGTAAGCGGAATCGACCCGGTACCCGTCCGTTTAACGGAGAAAGTGGTTTTCTTATCACAGACCTTTACCATCGAGTCTGGACGACTCAGCAAGCCGATGCGGTTTTCAATACCCATAAGTGACTTGGGACTTCCGGATCGGGATATGACACTTATTGGCATCTACCGAATCGCTGACAATGGCATTGCCCGCCTTGATGGCAAGGTTGAAGGTGGTGCAATCATAGGATTTACGAATCTCGGTGGCCGGTTCGCCCTTGGGATGGACCTAACCAGCGGAGGGGAAGATCGACGACTGGTGCCGGATTCACCCGACCTTCTTCAAGTCTGGCCGAATCCATTCAACAGCAGCGTAACTATCGAGTATCGTCTTCCCGAAACGGGATATGCAGCGCTCAGTATCTGGAGTCTCGATGGGCGGAAGTTGGCCAGTCTTATCGACGGCAATCAACCGGCCGGGCGAGGACGTGTTGTTTGGAACGGTCGTGACCATGGTAATCTGAACGCACCTTCCGGAGTCTATTGGCTCCGCCTTGAGACCGGGCACGAGGTTCGTACGGCGAAATTGCTACTTGTGAGGTAATGGATGTCTCCTGACAGACTGGGTTTGTTGAACCGGATATCTAAGCCGGTTGTAGTTGCGGCGACCACCGCAATTCTGATCATCGGGTGCGCAAAGGATGACGACTCCAATGGCAGCGGCGGTCGGACCGCTGCCGAAGCCCTTGCAGCCGGGTGGGACGCCTTCGAGACCGGAGATTACGCCACCGCACACAGCAACTTCACCGAAGCGACCGGACTCGATTCCCGGCTCAGCGACGCTTATAACGGCCTTGGTTGGTCGAGCGGTCGGATGCCGGGGCGATTGTCCGAGGCTGGGACGCATTTTGGGCGTTCATTAGGGCTTGACACAACCCGCTACGATGCACTGGGGGGATGGGCTTTTGCCGTTTATCAGAGCGGTGACTATGCTGCAGCAATCGCCAAAGCCGACTCGCTCCTGAGACGGCGTCCCGGCTGGCGCTTCTTACATCAACAGACGATCGACTTTCGTGATGTGAAACTGATGATGGCTGCCGCCTGGTACCAAACCGGCAACTACAGCGCATCTTATGCGGTTGTCCAGGAACTGAATCCCGCCTTCGAAGCCGATGTCCGGACTCCGTCCGGCCGCCGGGAACTGATGGAGGAAATCGAAAGATTGAGACGCATCTATGGCTAAACGGGCAGGAGAGATCTTGCAGTCATCCAAAGCCTTAAGTGGCGCTACCCGGGCCGCCATTGCACCGGTGTTGGCAATTCTTATTATAGCGGGCTGTGATGTGCTTCCCGGGCGCATCACCGGCGACGTGACGACCAATCAGCCACCGATCGTCGAATTTGCAAACGTGCCGGCAGACCGCGATACGTTTGCCTACGCGCCGATGATTCACTGGAAGGGCCGCGATGCCGACGGATTCGTAGAGTATTATCTTTATGCTGACGTCATTGACTCCACCGCGCTTGCCGACCCCGACGGCTATGTCCCCTATATCCCCGAAGAGTCCTGGGTGCGGGTCTTTGCTCAATCCGACACCATCTACCTCTTGACGACGCCGGGACGGGTAACACAGCATGTTCTCTATCTGAAGTGCGTGGATGATCGAGGCACTGAATCGGCGGTTATACACCGTCGATTCTTCCGCATCAACAATGCGCCTAATGTGCCGCTAATCAAGTGGTTCACGGCGCCGGATACGCAGTTTGCCACCGACCTTCGCCTTACCGATACCCTCTATGTGCTTGACCAGATCAGCACCACCTGGCCGGGTCTCGGTTTTAACTGGAAGTCGAGCGATCCCGACGACCGGGACCTCTACCGGATACCGCTTGAGTACTACTACTATCTCGAGCGAGTCCCCCACGACACCATCTGGCGCTGGGTTGGGCGGGAGTGGACTTCAAGGCAGGAACTGATCTTCTACGGATTGGAAACCGGGCA
>VGIQ01000140.1 GCA_016867835.1 Calditrichota bacterium
AAGAGGTCAATTTTGGCGTTCTTTATGGGATGGGAGAATTTGGCTTGGCTCAGCGGCTCGGTATCTCACGCGCCACGGCACGCGCCTTTATCGAACAGTATTTCTCAAACTTCTCTCGAGTGCGTGAATACATCGACGAGTTGCACACAGAGGCACGGGAGAAAGGTTATGTGGAAACAATACTCGGGCGCCGCCGGCCGCTGCCCGATCTCCGTAGTGAGAACTTTAACATCCGCTCCAACGCCGAACGCATTGCCATCAACACCCCTATCCAGGGATCGGCAGCCGACCTGATCAAGATCGCAATGATCCGTATCGACGGCGCACTTCGCACCGAAGGCTTTCGCGCCCGGATGCTACTACAAGTTCACGACGAACTTCTCTTCGAAGCGCCTGCGGATGAACTTGAGCCCCTGTCTGTCCGATTGCGGGAGTTGATGTCGGGCGCGATGAACCTTACCGTGCCCCTCGAGGTCGGCATCAGTTGGGGCGATGACTGGCTTGCCGCCCATGAGTGAACCAAATTCACGGCCCAATCGGACAGTCCGCAACCTGATTCGCAGGGCGCTGCGGGAGGACTTGGGTGAACCGGGTGACATCACGACCCGAGCAGTGATATCAAGTGAGAGCCGATCCCATGCCGTCATAATCTCCCGGTTGGACGGTGTGGTGTCAGGAATTTACATTGCCGCTGAGGTCTTTCGTGAGGTAGATAGAAGACTATCCTTCGAGTCTTACGTTAAGGATGGTGAAACTATTGCCGCAGGAGCGCGTCTCTGCACAATAGCCGGACACACCTCAAGTATCCTGACAGCCGAACGCACCGCGCTCAACTTTCTGATGCACTTGAGCGGTATTGCGACGCAAACCCGTAGATATGTCGAAGCCGTTGCGGGGACAAAGGTGAAAATCTGTGAGACCCGTAAGACCCTGCCGGGTCTTCGGATGGTGGAGAAGGGTGCGGTTCGAGATGGAGGTGGCGTCAACCATCGCTATTCACTCTATTCGGCTTTTCTCTTTAAAGAGAATCACCTTGCCGTGTCGCAGGATGTCGTTCAGGCGGTGGCAGACTGCCGGGCGTATGCAATGAGCCGTCGTCTTCCACATCGCAACGTGATGGTCGAAGTGCGCAACTATGATGAGTTTCAACGGGCTGCGGCAGCCCGGCCGGATCGTATCCTACTGGACAACATGACGGTGGACGAGGTATCCCGCTGTGTTGCCGACCGTCCTGCGGGAATAGCGCTTGAAGCAACCGGCGGTATCACACTCGAAAACGTTCGGATATTTGCTGAAACCGGCGTAGATTATATATCGGTCGGGGCGCTGACGCACTCGGCGTCGAGCCTTGACCTCTCCCTGCTCATCGAAAATGACGGAGCGCGTTAGATGGAAGGCAACATCCGCCGCCTATATCGGTCGCGGGACAACCGTGTTCTGGCTGGAATCTGCGGTGGTCTTGGCGAATATTTCGGCATTGATCCGGTGATAATCCGGTTGGTATGGTTGCTGCTGACGATCTTTGGTGGCAGCGGGATCATCCTATACATTCTGGCGTGGCTGATTATACCCCGCCCGCCGGGGACGTGAAGCCGGTTGGGGTGGAACATTCCACGCGCCGGCTGCTTCGGCTGGATACTGCTTTGGCTCGGCGCACTGATTCTGCTCGAGCGAAACTGGATAGGGGTATGGGGCTGGTTCACCAGTGGTGCAGGAGTCTATTTCATCTTCGCTTCAGTCCGAAGTCATTCGCGGTTTCTCTTTGTGCCGGGGGTGACGTTTCTCACGGTCGGTGTCGCATTTGTCTTGAAGCAACAGAATTACCTACAGTTCCCGGAGTGGCGGACGGTTCCGATCATCCTTTTGGGGCTGGGTATGGGACTTGCGCTTCGACCGGTTTTAAAGAACGGGCCCTTATGGACATGGATTCCAGCCGGTATATTCATGACGATGAGTGGCGCCGGACTGGCCTCGAACACCTGGTATGGTTGGCAGCGTTGGCTTCGAAATTCGATTGCCTGGTGGCCGCTGCTGCTGGCGATATTGGTCGGTATCCTTTTGGCTGTTTACTTAAGGCGGCGACAGGAATGGCCTCCACCCGGTTCGGACACCGAATCCGCCGCTGATTCCAGCGAGATAGAAGTCAATAACCAGCAATGAAGCCAAAAGTCTTTTTACTCATCCTCGACGGCTATGGCCTGCGCGACGATCCTCACGGCAACGCCGTCAGGATCGCCGAGACGCCGTTCCTCAAGACGATGCTGGAGCGCTGGAATTGGACCCGGCTTTCGGCATCGGGGCGCGACGTTGGACTGCCTAAAGGTCAGATGGGCAACAGCGAAGTCGGGCATCTTAACTTAGGTGCCGGCCGAATCGTTTTTCAGGACATCACCCGCATCGACCACTCCATCGAGACCGGGGAGTTCTACGACAAGCCGGCTTTACGGTTTGCTTCCGACTATGCAGGGCGCAATGGCGCCGCGCTGCACCTTATGGGACTCGTCTCCGATGGCGGCGTTCATTCATCACTCGAGCATCTCTTTGCACTACTCGAGTTTGCACGCCGGAGGGCGATGAAGAAGGTCTTTTTGCATGTCTTCACCGACGGGCGGGACACCTCGCCGCACGCCGGCGTCAATTTCGTCCGCCGGGTTGAGGCTCAGATGCACCAGTTGAAGACCGGTAGAATAGCCACTGTTTGCGGCCGCTATTACGCAATGGATCGTGACAAGAGATGGGAGCGAACGGAGAAGGCGTGGTCTCTATTATCGGGCGGCGAAGGTAATGCGGTTGCCTCTGCTGAGGGGGCCCTTGTTCATTCCTATCGCCGGGGGGTGACGGACGAGTTTGTCGAGCCATCGGTTATCATGGAAGATGGTCATCCGGTAGGCGTAGTCCACCCTGGCGATGCAGTGATTTTCTTCAACTTTCGTGCCGATCGTGCCCGTCAGATATGCCGCGCACTTGCCGATCCGGCATTCGACGGCTTTCCGCGCCGTCCGCTTGATATTGCACTTGCGACGATGACGCGCTACCAGGAGGACTTTAACTTCCCTGTCGTATTTCCTCCGCGTTCGCTGGACAGCATTCTGGGGTCGGTTCTGGCCGAAAGCAACAAGCGGCAATTCCGCATTGCCGAAACCGAGAAGTATGCTCACATTACCTACTTCTTTAACGGTGGCGATGAACCGCCTTTTTCAGGCGAAGATAGAGCGCTTGTCGCCTCTCCAAAAGTCGCCACCTATGACCTTCAACCAGAGATGAGCGCTCAAGGTGTGTCAGATCGTGCCATAGAGGCTTTTGAGGAAAATTACGACTTTATTTTGCTGAATTTCGCCAATCCCGATATGGTCGGTCACACCGGTATTCTGAGTGCAGCCGTAAAAGCGCTCGAAGCCCTTGATCCGCTCGTGAACCGCCTCGTCGAACGGGCTATGGAAAGGGGCTATACGACCTTTGTAACCGCCGATCATGGCAACTGCGAACAAATGATCGACGACGACGGCGGTCCGCATACTGCACATACGACCAACCTGGTGCCGTTTGTAGTCATCCCGCCTTTCGAAGGACGGATACAACTGAGGCCTTCCGGTGTCCTTGCCGATGTTGCTCCAACCGTTTTGCGAGTTCTTGGAATACCTCAGCCACCTCAGATGGAAGGTCAATGTCTGATCCTCTGAATCCGCAGGACGACGCGCAGGAGTTTGAGCCTCGCATATTCTCACTTGAAGACGCCAACGCACTCATCCCGCAAATGGCGGCCTGGATCGGCGACATTCGACGACTGCGAGATGCATTGATAGAGATTGTCGAATCCAAAGTCCCGCTTTCCCGTGGTAACGGGCACGCCGTAAGCAATGTTGAGAAGACAACGGAGGATATGCGTATTGTGTCCGAAAACTCCGACCTCATTCGTCATACCATTAAGCAGATCGCCGCGACCGGTGCCGTACTCAAAGACATCGACGAAGGCCTTGTGGACTTCCTGCACGAACGCGAAGGGCGGCTCGTCTTCCTTTGCTGGAAGTTAGGAGAGACCGAGATTGGGCATTATCACGAAACCGACACCGGTTACAGCGGTAGAAAACCGGTATGAGCATGACAGTCAGGTGGTGCAGTCGAACTGCAAGCAACTGTTAGCGAACTTGCACCCCGGCGAATAGAACACCCAATGTCGCCGGGACAGCGACTAATAGCGTATCATCAATGATATCATAGATAAGGACAATGAAAGGTCTTTACTTCGTTCTGGCAGGGGCTCTGCTCACAGCCGGTTGTATATCCCCCGAACTCCGCTCGGCGCGTATCGCCGTCAACGAGCGGGACTGGCAGCGCGCAATCGCCCAACTTGAAGGTGAACTGCATCGGGTTCCACGCTCGCCGGAAGCCTACTATCTGTTAGGCTTCTGCTATGAGAGGCTGGGAGATCTGTCGCGGATGTCGCAATACTACGATTCGTCGCTGGCTTGCGGCGATGCCTATCGCGAGCGGATCGTCGAAGCGCGACGGACCTATGTGGCACGCTACTATCGTCGGTTTCTGACGGAATTCGATTCGTCGCGCTGGAGTAGGGCGCTCGAACTTGTTGATAGTGCGCTTGTCGTCGATCCACGCGATCGGGAACTCTACCAGCAAGCCTCCATCGCGGCTTATTATGGAGACCAATACGACCGAGCACTGAATTATGGCAGGCGGGCACTCGGACTTGAGAATCCGGCTTCTCCCGATGTCCCAACGCGGGAGATATTGATGTCGATTGCCCACTCTCGCAAGGAAGACGATGAAGCGATACGTCTGGCACGTGAGATCGTGAAGATGGTCGATCCGACGACCGATTCAGCCGAGGCTTATCTGCGCGCCTTCGATGTTCTGGTGGGCTTTTACGAAGAGAAAGGCGACTATGCAGCAGCGGAGTCCGCCATTCGGGAGGTGATGGCATTCTACCCCGGGCGCACCGATATCAAAAAAAACTTGGCGCTGATGATGCTTCGCCGGGAGAACATCGCCGGAGCCAAGTCGATCTATGTCGAGATACTGAGGAACGACTCGGAGGATTTCGATTCAAACCTGAACCTGGGGACGATCCTTGCCAACGAAAGCGACTGGACCGGATCGATTCCCTACTTGCTCAAGGCGCACCTGTCAGATCCCGGGAACCTGATCGCCATACGCAACCTAATGGCTGCTTACTTCAACAGCGACCAGGTCGAAGAGGGGCTCAAAATGAAGGCGAAACTTGACGCGCTTGAAGGTGGGGGGTGAACCTGCGGCGGAATCGCGAACCGGGTGCAAACGAGGTAAGTGACGAAGCGTCGCTAAAAGCAGCCATCCTGGCAGCGGGCGGCGTCCCCCGTCACATCGCCTTCATCATGGACGGCAATGGTCGCTGGGCGCGGCAACGCGGACTTCCCCGCATTGCCGGTCACCGGGAAGGCGTCCGGACGGTGCGAAAAATGGTCGAGGCCGGCCCTGAGATCGGGGTCGAGGTGATGACCTTCTACACCTTTTCTCAAGAGAACTGGCGCCGTCCGGCAACCGAAGTCTCCGCGCTGATGGAACTGCTCGTCGAAGCAATCGACAACGAGGTCGAAGACCTCGACCGCAACCAGATTCGCCTCCGGGTGATCGGTGAGTTGGAGCAACTCCCCCTGCAGCCTCGTCGGGCAATGGAGAGAGCGATAGCCCGGCTTTCCGGCAACAACCGCATGACGTTGGTGCTGGCGCTTTCCTATTCGGGACGACGCGAGATACTTAGGGCTGTCAACCGCTTGCTCTCCGAAGGGCGTTCGACGGTCGATGAAGCCGGGTTTAGCCGCTTCCTCGATACCGCCGGCCTTCCCGATCCTGATCTTCTCGTTCGCACCTCGGGTGAACTCCGCCTCAGCAACTTCCTCCTTTACCAACTCGCCTACACCGAGATCGTCGTTACCGACCGTCACTGGCCGGACTTCGATCGTCTCGACCTCTATCAAGCCCTTCGCGCCTACCAGTCCCGGGAGCGCCGCTTTGGACTCACCAGTCAGCAACTCGCCGCCGTCTCCAGGTCCTGATCCGATGAACCCTAATCCCGGCTCGCCCCGGCCGCCTCTTTCCTTGCCGGTCGAGCGAATCCGTTCCAAACTGATCGGCATCCTTGGAGCCGACCGCTGGGTTGAGGGGCGATATCACGGCGTAGCGCCTCATTCGACGGCCGAACTCCGGCGTCTCTTTCAGAACTATCCCGGCTTGATTACCGTCGTCGGAACCGGCTCCGACTTCCCCTCCACCTACCAGCCTCCCCCCGACACCCTCCTCCTCTTCACCGCCCGCCTCCGCGAGACCTTCCACCACTCCCTGAACGGCGCCACCCTATCCCTCTCCGCCGGCTACGACATCCCCTTCCTAACCTCCACCCT
>VGIQ01000141.1 GCA_016867835.1 Calditrichota bacterium
GGCGGTAATGGGGTGGTGCAAGGTTTGACCGAGTTCCTTCCGGTCTCATCGAGCGGTCATCTGGCGCTTTCAAGACATTTGCTTGGAGTCGGTCTGGCCGAAGATGTAGGCTTCGAAGTTTCCGTTCATGCCGGTACGCTGGTGGCTGTCGTTCTCTTTTTCTGGAAGAGGCTGCTCGATATTGTCCGGGGTGCAGTCAAGGGGGAACGAGCGGCCCTTTTCTGGATACTTTATCTAGCCATAGGGACGCTTCCGGCAGGTGCAATCGGACTATACTTCAAAGATACCGTTGCCCGGCTTTTTAACGATCTCTCCATGGTTGCCGCTGCGTGGATGTTTACTGCGGGACTGCTTTATATTTCGGAACGGCTGGCCGGATCGCGTATTATTCCGGAGCGAATGGGGGCCTGGCGGGCGCTGGCGATTGGCATCGGGCAGGCGGTAGCGATCCTGCCCGGAGTCTCGCGCAGCGGAGCTACCATTGCCACCGGGCTTATCTGCGGTGTCGATCGCAAAGGTGCAGTTGACTTTTCGTTTCTACTGTCGCTTCCCGTGATACTGGGTGCGATCTTGTTGACCGTCGGCGATTGGATGGAGGGTAGTGTAGTTCTTGCCGGGCCGCATATAGCGGGAGCCATCACTGCCGCGATGTCCGGGTATCTGGCTATTGCTGTTATGCTCAAGGTAGTCGTCGGGCGAGGCTTGAAGTGGTTTGCGTTCTATTGTCTAGCACTCGGGATTGGGACTTTTATGTTTCTTTAGTATCAAGTGTCAAGATCGAATTGATGAGGACGATGGCCGGTGAAGCTGATTCCAAAATATACCTTGATATTTTTTTTGACCGGGTGGGCGTTCCTTCAGGCTTATGCTTCGAAGCCGCCGCTATCGGGAGTGGTTTCAATCGAACACGATCCCCTTCCCCGGTGGGGCGGCTTCGAATTGCAGCGCGTCGGCCTCAACCGGCGGGTGGCTTGGGATGAGAACGATCGGCCTCAAAATGAGCCCGTTATCGTCGTCGATCCGACCGATCCAGATCACCTCATCGGTGCCTGCAATGACTATCGCACCGGCAGCGCGGCGTGCGGTTGGTATGTCTCGTTCGATGGCGGTGAGTCTTGGTCCTCAGGCCGGGTGGAAACAGTAGACCGCTACGGATCAGCTGGCGATCCCTCGCTTGCAGTTGATAACGAGGGTCGCGTTTACCTGTGTGGCATCAACTTCGACCGGAGGACGCGGGTTGGCGGGATCTTCGTATCCATCGGCGAAGATGGCGGCCGCAGGTGGAGCGAGCCGTCGTGGGTGATCGATCACCAGGGCGAGTTCGAACCGCCTTTTGAGGATAAACCCTGGATCGCAGTGGACCGGAGTGGAGGCGAGCGCGACCAGGCGCTCTATGTCAGTTGGACGAGGTTCGGCACCGGGCAGATTTATTTCAGCCGGTCGCTCGACAGGGCGCGGTCGTGGTCGGAACCACTGCGTATCTATGACGGGTCGGGACAGGGTTCGCTTCCCGTCGTCGGACCGGACGGTGAACTCTATCTATTCTGGAAGGATTACTCACAGGATCGTATTCTCGGCTGTCGGTCAGATGACGGCGGCGAACGCTTCGGCGACCTGTTTGTCGTAGCCCGGACAACGGCACTACCCGACACCCTTGCGCCGTCGCGATTTCGAGTCTGGAGCATCCCGGCTGCCGATGTGGACGGGAGCCCTTCCCCCCGGCGAGGCAGGGTCGTCGTCGCCTGGGCTGACTATCGCAACGGCGATGCCGACATCCTGATGTCATATAGCGACGACGGTGGTGGATCATGGAGCGAACCACAGCGTCTTAATGACGACGATGCTCGCAACGGGCACGACCAATTCTTCCCCTGGCTGTCGGTGGATCCCACCAGTGGAGTCGTATCGGCCGTCTGGTATGACCGTCGCGACGATAACGATAATCATCTAATCCATCTCTACGGTCGCCGATGGCGGGATCGTCTCGACGGCACCGCCAGTGAACGACTCTCTAACGCACCATTCGACCCCAACCACGACTTCGATGGGCGGTTTATCGGCGACTACATCGGCATCGACGGGCTTGATGGTCGAGCCTTTGCCGCCTGGTGCGATGCTCGAGACGGCGGTCAGGACATCTACGCCGCCCGGTTCGATGATGAAGCGCGCTTTCAAGTCATCGAAGGAGAGCGGGCGCACCGGTTCCGGATAGAAGGGTTGTCGGTAAATGGCCGACCGGCACAGCCCGGCGATGAGATTGCAGTGCTCGACTCCCTCGAGCGGGTGGTCGGAGCCTATCTCGTCGATGGTGCTCCGCCTTATCAGTTTGTCGCCACCGGAGACTGGGTGATGTCGCACCTTTGGCGGCGGATCGGCGGGGGGTACTATCGGTGGAAGGTGTGGGATCAGTGGGAAGGCGTGGCAATAGATGTTGCAGCGGAGACTATCGCCGGCGACCTTCTCTTATTGCCAACCGGTGAAACAACGGTTCGGCTTGAAGCGCCTCCACCCGATACCCAGCGCGTTCACATCGTGGGCCGGTTCAACTTTCTTTCGTTCAATGTTGTGCCGCTGACCTTTGATCCACTCCAGGTATTGGCACCGATGCGCAACGGTGCCATTCTGGTATCGCTATGGAATGGCACGTTTTGGTCGCCCCGGTTTAGATATTCAAGCCTTGACCGGCACCGGATCGAGGACGGCTACCGGATTACTGCGGTCCGCGATCTGCCAGTAACGGTAGTCGGGAAACGTATCGAATCCCAGCGTCCAATCCAACTGCAAACCTGGTGGAACCTGATCGCTTATTACCCCGACTACCCGCTCGAGGTGTGGGACGCACTCGAATCTATTGAAGGCGTCAACTGGATGGCGAAAGACGACCGGGGCCGGTTTGCCGAGAGTAGATTGGGCTTCTCGAATATGATTCCCTGGCGACCCGGCAAGGGCTACCTGGTGCGGGTGCCGGAGGCGATGGAATTGGTCTATCCGCGGGAGGTTCGAAGCGAGAGACTCGAGGCTCGAGTCGGAGGTGTGAATAGTGAGCAGGGGTGGACTCCATCGGGCGGTGACAATATGTCTGTCATGATAATGAATATTGCTGGCGCTGAAGATGGCAGCGAGTTTGAGTTGATTGCTATGACTATCGATGGCGTTGTCTGCGGCGTAGCAAGCCTGTCCGGGCCTCCTCCCTGGGGAATGGCTGTCTGGGAAGACGATCCGTCAACTCCCGAACTTGACGGTGCGCAGTCGGGCGAGGAGATCACTTTTCAATATGTTAACCGGGAACTGAATAGCCGGTTCGAGGTGACGAAAAGGCTTATCGAAGGGTCGGCAGAATACCGTCGCAATGAACTGGCAGTGATGGAACTTACATTTCACCGGAATGCTCATAATGGGCTGCCGGATGTGCAGTTCGCAATTGAACCGAATCCAACAAATGGACCGGCCGTGGTCTGGTGGCGATTGTCCATTGCCGGCGAAGTGCACATTGCGGTTTTCGACCTTACCGGGCGGCAGGTAGTTGCTCATCGGTTTGCAGCAAGCAATGGTGACGGTCAACTGACTTTACCTATAAGCGGCTTATCTTCCGGTCTCTACTTTGTGAAGTTAGAGGTAGTCTTCAGAAATGTAGGACTGGTGATGCCAGCGCTGAAGTTTAGGCAAATCCAGCGCCTGGTGGTGCTGAAATGAGACACAATAATCTGCCATCATCAGGGGTGCACTACATTTTACTACTTGGTGCAGTTAGTTCTTGTCTTCTCCCACCTGCTTCGCGGGGGGGAATAAAAGGGAGGGCAATATGGGGTTGCACTTCTACCCCCCTGTAGTCCCCCTGCTGAGCCGGGGGACAAAACAAGATGATACTGCACTCATCAATGTTTACAAATCACTTGGCACTTGACACTTGATGCTTCCCACTTGTCACTCGATCTTGAGCACTTGAGCACTATGTCACTTGCGCACTCCTTTAGCCGTGTAGCCCTCGTCCACGACTGGCTGACCGGAATGAGAGGCGGTGAAATGGTGCTCGATGAGTTCTGCCGCCTCTTCCCGCAGGCTGACATCTACACACTTGTGCATGAGAAGGGGAGCGTTTCACCCCTGATTGAGAGCCACCGGATCATCGAGTCGCCGGTTGTGAAATTGCCTCGTGGTCGCAAGCACTATCGAACTTATCTGCCGCTCTTTCCGTGGGCCATCGAGGCTTTCGACTTGCGAGGATATGATCTGGTTCTTTCCGACAGCCATTGCGTTGCCAAGGGCGCTATCCCGGCTCCCGATGCGCTTACGCTTTCCTACGTGCACACCCCGATGCGTTATGTATGGGACGTCCGAACCGACTACCTTGGGCCGGATCAGTATGGGTCGTTGAAGCGATTGATTGCCGGTTTTGCGGCGCATTACCTTAGGGCATGGGACGCAGTATCAGCCACCCGTATAGATGCATTTGCAGCCAATTCGCGACATGTTGCGAGTCGTGTTCGGAAATATTATCGGCGCGATGCGACGGTGATCTACCCGCCGGTCGAATTGGATAAGTTTAAGATCGGTACCGGCGAGGGAGGATACTATGTAACCGCTTCAGCATTGGTGCCTTACAAGCGGGTCGATCTGGCAGTGAAAGCCTGCACCGAGTTGGGTTTACGGTTGAAGGTCCTGGGTGACGGTCCCGAATATCGGAAGCTGAAGCATGTCGCCGGACCGACGGTCGAGTTTGCCGGACATTTGAGCCGCGACGAACTGGTTGAGGTCTATCGCGATGCCGTTGCTTTCATTCATCCCGGCGAGGAAGATTTTGGAATCGCGCCGGTCGAAGCCCAGGCTTGCGGTCGGCCGGTTATTGGCTTTGGCCGAGGCGGCTTGACCGAGACGGTAATAACCGGAGGTGAAACTGCCACCGGGATTTTCTTTTATGAACAGTCCGTAGCGGCATTGAGGGAGATTCTACGCTCGTTCGATCCCACTGGATTCAAACCGGAGGAGGCGCGTCGGAATGCCGCGCGTTTCGATGCAGGACAGTTCAGCTCGAATGTCGTGCGCTTTATCGAACACTCCCGGCGGATAGTGCAGGAATCTCGCGGCGAATGAGCGGACATCCAAGTTCCCGAATCTGGCTGGTGCTGGGCGCAGTGCTTTCGGATTTCCTGGCGATTCTGGGTAGTATGGGAGTTGCCTATAGCATTCGCTTCGGGTCTGCATTTCTGGAACTAATTCCAGCCGTTAACGGAGTCCCGCCTTATGTCTGGTATGGGCGGCTTGCGGTCCTCTGGGCGGTGATGACAACGGGACTATTGATTGGCGGCAACTATTACCGCGTTCCGAACTCCGTAGGACTGGCAGGCGACCTCGTCGGTGCTGCAGTCCGGTTCGTCGTTGCCGCGACGATTCTGCTCGCAGGGCTATTTTTCTATCGGGAACTGACCTTCTCCCGGCTCACGTTAGGTTTGGCGATGATCACCGGGCTGATACTGCTCGGCTTATCGCGAGGACTCTGGCAAGCCATTCGGCGAGTTTTATACCGCAGGGGCATCGGCCTGAAGCGAGCCGCTATTGTTGGCAGCGGCGATGACGCGAATCTGCTGTTACGACATATCCAGAATCATCCCCGTTTCGGCTATTCGGCTGTTGGCTTGTTAGGCACGGCCATTGCCCCGAACCATGTTCTTCCTGTTCTTGGCAACATAGCGGATGCAGGCAATATCGTCCCCCGGTATCAAATCGATACCATAATCGTGTCGGGGCAGGAAGGAAAGTCGCTCGTCGCAGATCTGGTGCGGGCTTGCTATGGGATCAATGTTGAGTTTCTCTATGTTCCGGACATCAACCTTCCGGCAGGATCATCGGGGACTTTATCCCATCCAACGGGACCGCGCCGGATCGTCGAAGTCGGCGGAGTGCCTCTTTGGGCACTGAAGGAGACCCCCTTCACCGGCTGGCCGGGTCTAACCAAAAGGCTCTTCGACTTTATAGCCGCAAGTTCCATTCTGCTGACCATCTCACCCCTGCTTATTATTGTTGTCCTCGCCGTGAAACTGACCAGCCGCGGGCCGGTATTCTACAGTCAACGGCGTGTCGGCCTCGATGGACGGGTCTTCAACTGCTTGAAGTTCCGTTCAATGCGACCTGATGCGGAAGTCTCAACAGGTGCGGTTTGGGCTCAGCCCGGCGATCCCCGGGTTACGACCGTGGGGAGATTCCTGCGCCGCTTCAGCCTCGACGAATTGCCCCAACTGCTTAATGTGGTTAAAGGTGACATGAG
>VGIQ01000142.1 GCA_016867835.1 Calditrichota bacterium
CGATGCTCTTGATGACGCTGATCGTCCTGGGGCTGGCATTGGTGCGCGCGATTCCGCTCAGGCTGCTGCCGGCGGGGCTTGATCCACCCTTTCTCTGGCTCTGGGCGGCTTATCCCGGTTCGACGCCGCTGGAGAACAGCCGGCGCATCGCCAGACCACTCGAGGAATCCTTCGCGAGCGTAAAGGGCTTGCGCGAAGTCTATTCGCGCAGCGACGTCGGTGGCACCGGTGTCTTTCTTGAGTTTGCCAACGATGCCGATATGGACGTCGCCTATCTTCAGGTGCGCGACCAATTGGAGCGCGCCCGCCGCGATTTGCCCTCCGACCTCCGGTTCATCTACCTACGACGCTACAACGACACCGACGAAACGACTTTCTACTTTGGTATCTCGTTCACCGGCTATTACGAAGATCCCTATCGGATTGTGCGCGAGGAAGTCGTCAGGAAACTGGAACGGATAGACGGCGTCGCTGCCGTTGAGATGTGGGGTGGCCGGGAGAAGATGGTGCGGGTTGAACTGGACCTGGCGCTGCTTAAAGCCTCCCGGATGGACCCATCTGAAGTAGTCCGACAGGTGCGGGAGGCGGACTTTGCCGTTGCAAGTGGTTATCTCGAGGATGGTGGAACACGGTTCATGGTTCGCAGTGATGGTCGTCTGGGCGATATCGAAAGCCTTGAAAACCTACCCCTGACCAATGTCTCGTCCGGCGGAAATTCACTGTCCGGATCAAGTCCGTTGTCGTCATCCGGCGGAACGATGACAGACGCAATCCCTCAACTGCGTCTAAAGGACCTGGCACGGGTGACCTATGCAGCGCCGCGCGCCGAGTGGTTTCAAAGGATCGGGCGGAGACCATCTCTGCAGATGGGAGTTTTCAAGCAATCCGAAGCCAACACGGTCGAACTCTGCTACCGGCTCGAGGAGGCTTTGGACGAGATGCGTCAGGATCCAAAACTTGCCGGAATGAAATTTGAACTCCTCTTCGACCAGGGCCGGTTCATTCGCAAGTCGCTCTGGCAATTGGTCGAGGCTGGACTTTGGGGCGGGTTGTTTGCGATTGTGATCCTTTTCTACTTCCTGCGACGGATCGGAATGACGCTCTACGTAGCCTCGTCGATACCACTCGCACTCCTCTCGACGATCGTCGTCCTCTACTTCATGGGCTGGTCACTCGACGTTGTAACGCTTTCCGGCTTGATGATCTCAGTAGGGATGGTGGTCGATAACGCTATCGTAGTAGTGGAGAACATCTCGACACGCCGGCAATATGGCGACAATCGCTTGGACGCCGTCAGCAGAGGAGCCACTGAAGTCGCCCTGGCAATCACTCTTGCGACCGGCACGACGATGGTGGTCTTCCTGCCGGTGATGCTGCTCTCAGGCAACAGGATCTTCTCTTTCTATATGCTTCGAATCGGGATGCCGGTGGTCATTGCTTTGGCAGCCAGCCTTCTGGTAGCGCTCCTCTTTATCCCTTTGGCGGCTTCACGTCTCGAAGCGTGGGGGACACGAGCGCCTAATACGTCCGGAGGGGGCAACCGGCTGGTCATTCGATGCAGCCTGCTGGTGGAGTCGTTAGTGAGATTGGTCTTGCGGAGGAGGCGGGACGCCTTTCTAATTGCGCTCATCATCTTCGCAACTATCGCCTGGCCCGCCTCTCACATTATCTCGACCGATGAGGAAGAGGGCAACATCAACGATTTCAACCTTCGTTTCGACTTTCCCGCCTACTACACCCTTGCTGATATAGACTCGACCTTGCGCAGCCTCGAGGAACGGCTCTATCAGCGCGCCGGGCGCTATGACATCAAGACCGTCGTCACCGGTTATCGACGCGGTTTTGGTCGAATGCGCATCTTCCTGAACGAGCGCTCGGGTGGCGGATGGCTTGCTGCAATAGGGGAGAGGTTCAAGAGACTTTTCGTAATCAATGACGCCGGGAGGTTGGAGCGTAAAGAGATCGCTGCCGAATTGCGCGACAGCCTAAATATCCCTCCGGGGGTGAGACTATTCACATCCTGGCGGCGAGGCGCGGGGAAAGAAGACGCCGAGTATGTCACTCTCTTCGGAGACGATCAGACTCAACTCGATGCTATTGCCTCAGACATCGAGCGGCGACTTCAAGCAATACCGAACCTACTGACACTGGAACGCGAAACCGCGACGACCTCCGAAGAAGCCATGGTAGAGTTCGACCGGAATGAGACGGGGCGCCATCGAATAAATGCTATGCAGGCGGCAATAGGAATCAATGCCATGCTGCGCGGAGTCGATCTTCGCGAGGTCTATCTGGATGATATCGCCGCCCGTGTCCCGCTGCGCGTCGAACTGCAGGAGAGCGATCGCGGGACGCTCGAGCAACTGATGAATCTTCCGGTTGGTGCCGGGACCGGCCCTGCCGTGCGCCTTGCTGATGTAAGCCGGTTTCGCTACGAAAGAGGCGCCGAGCAGATCGAACGCGAGAATCGCCGCACCCGTCTTAGAATCAAGATCTCATCGTCATCCGACGATCCGGGGAAGTTGGGTCGTCAAATAGATGCTGCGCTGATAGGACTAACGCTTCCCTCGGGTTACGAATGGACGAAGGGCCGCCGGTTTGCTGAGATCGAGGAGCAGGGTGGGCAGCAACGAATGGCCTGGCTGTTGGCGGCAACGTTTGTGATGCTGTTGATGGGAGCGCTATTCGAGTCCTTTCTGCTGCCCTGGGCGGTGATCGTCACCGTGCCATTCTCATTTTTCGGCGTCTGGTGGATGCTTTACCTGACCGGAACGCAATTTGGCGTTATGGCCGGGGTTGGCGTAGTGATTCTAATTGGTGTGGTCGTCAACAATGCTATCGTTCTGGTCGATCGCGTAAACCGCCTGCGGGAGGAAGGTCTATCACGCAACGAAGCCCTTGCCATCGGCGCGCGGGAACGCTTCCGACCGATTGCCATGACCGCCCTCACGACGATCTGTGGTCTCCTGCCGATGGCACTCGGCGGCTCCAGTTTGATGGGGGTTCCCTACGCTCCTATGGGGAGGACCATCATTGGTGGGCTGTTGGCTGCGACACTATCGACACCGGTTGTTGTGCCGCTGGTCTATAGTCTGCTCGACGATTTCCGAATTGCCGCGAGGAGTCTGTTGCGACGTATGGGAGCGTAGAACAGCCAACTATGAAATTGCACCCTGATTGTCATCGATGGGAATCTACTATCCCAGTCGCATATCGGCTTGGCTTTCACTTGCTATTCGCATTAGAGGTTGTTTAATTTACTGACTTGAGCATCGCACGGTCACGGGCGATGACCATAAGAAACTTCCTGCGGGGTGTGGCGCAGCCCGGTAGCGCGCTTGGTTCGGGACCAAGAGGTCGCTGGTTCAAATCCAGTCGCCCCGACGAATGATGATGTCCGAGTTAACGAATATGTTGCATCAGGTGATGTAATTCCTGCCTAAGGGTCGATTCCGCAATCCAAAACCCAATATCCAAAATCCAAACTTCCTCCACCTATCCGTTCCGCGAGATTGAGGAACGCCAGAGACGGCGCTGGATAGAACGGAATGCCTTCCAGTTCGACCCCGATGCGCCCGGACGCAAGGCTTATGTCCTGGTGATGTTCTCTTATCCATCCGAAAAGAAACTCCATATCGGTCATTGGTGGAACTACGGCGGAACCGACACCTATGCCCGTTTCAGGCGCATGCAGGGCGACATTGTTTTTGAGCCGATGGGCTTCGACGCCTTTGGGCTGCCGGCCGAAAACTATGCCGTTAAGCATGGCGTCCACCCGGCCGCGACGACCCGCGACAGCATCAACTACATCCGTGAGCAATTGAAGCTAATCGGAGCGATGTATGACTGGAACTACGAAGTCGATACTTCCCGCCCGGAATACTACCGTTGGACACAGTGGCTATTCCTGCAACTCTACCGCAAGGGCGCTGCCTATCGCAAGCAGGCTCCAGTCAATTGGTGCCCCTCCTGTATGACTGTTCTGGCTAACGAGCAAGTCCAGAGCGACGGCACTTGCGAGCGCTGTTCAAGCAAGGTAACGACCCGCAATCTTGAACAGTGGTTTTTCCGTATTACCGACTTTGCGGATCAACTCCTTGAAGGACTCGACCGGATCGACTGGCCGGCTTCGACCAAGGCACGGCAGCGCAATTGGATCGGCCGGTCGGAAGGCAGTGAGATTGACTTTGAACTGCAATGTCAAGACCTTTCGTCCGAGCATATCGTCGCCTTCACGACCCGGCCCGACACCCTCTTCGGAGTCTCCTATGTCGTCCTGGCGCCGGAGCACCATCTGCTTGAGAGAATTGTAACTCCCGAGCATCGTCCCGTAGTATCTGCCTATGTCGAGCGCTCCCGTCATGCATCGGAGATAGAACGGTTATCAACCGAGCGGGAGAAGACAGGGGTCTTCACGGGAGCCTTTGCCATTCATCCATTGACCGGCGAGCCGGTTCCGATTTGGGTCGCCGACTATGTCATTGGTTCCTATGGAACAGGTGCGGTGATGGCCGTTCCGGCGCACGATCAGCGCGATTTCGACTTTGCCACCCGCTACGGTCTCCCGATACGCAGGGTTATTCGGCCAGAAAACCCGCACGATGACGTCCTCATCGACCGGGCTTTTGTGGAGCCGGGTGTTCTGCAAAACTCCGGCGCTTTCGATGGTCAGACCAGCGAACTCGCCAGCCGTGTGATCACCGATACGTTGATCGAACAGGGGAGAGGTCGATTCGCAGTCTCCTATCGCCTGCGGGACTGGCTCGTATCCCGGCAACGCTATTGGGGCGCGCCGATTCCGATGATCCATTGCTCGCAGTGCGGTGTCGTCGAAGTGCCCGAGTCCGACCTGCCGGTGCTACTGCCTGAAGACATCGTTGACTTTGCGCCGCGGGGTGCATCGCCTCTGGGTGCTCATAAGTCATTTATCGAGACGACCTGTCCCCGTTGTCACGGTGCAGCACAGCGCGATCCCGACACGATGGACACCTTTGTCGATTCGAGTTGGTATTTCCTGCGTTATCCGTCAACCGATGTTAATGAGCATCCCTTTAATATGGAGCGGACGAAGCGATGGCTGCCGGTCGATGTCTATATCGGCGGCCCTGAACACGCGACCGGACATTTGATTTATGCGCGCTATATCGCGAAATTCCTTCATTCGCAGGGTTTAATCGACTTTGACGAGCCGTTTATGAAGATGGTGCATCAGGGCATCATTACCTACAACGGCCAGAGAATGTCCAAGTCGAAAGGAAACGTCGTCAATCCCGATGCCTTCATCGACAAGTTCGGTTCCGATTGCTTCCGTCTCTACCTGATGTTTATGGGCGACTGGCAAACCGGTGGCGACTGGTCAGATGACGGTATCGTTGGAGTGCGCAGGTTCCAAAATAAGGTATGGCGCCTATTTCAAGGCATTATAACGGATATGCCCTACAATGCTCAGGTAAAGCATATTGATCGTGGTCTTAATCGCGCTTTAAATCATACTATCAATGAAGTTTCCTCAGATCTTACAGTATTTCGGTTTAACACCGCCATCTCCCGCCTTATGGAACTGACCTCTGCAATTCAGGAGTATGCTTCGGATCCTGCAGCCATCGATCCAGGATACTTGAGGTCGGTGCTGGACAGCTTCACTATCATGCTTTCACCATTTGCGCCGCATATGGCTGAGGCGCTATGGTCCCGGTTAGGGCACGATGATCTGGTGCTTGATCAAGCTTGGCCTGAATTCGATCCGAAAGCCATCATCAACGAGCAAGTCACGATGGCGGTTCAGATCAACGGGAAGTTGGTAGAGACCGTGACGGTCGATATCGATGCAACTCAAGAGGCGGTAGTAGCGCAGGCCGAAGGTATGCCCAGGGTGAAGCGGGTCATGACTGGAAGGAGCATTCGCAAGACGATCTTCGTACCGGGGAAGATCGTCAATTTCGTCGTCTAATCGCCAAAGTCACTCCATACAATACTTAACATAATATATCTTATCGGACATTTTATTGCCTTTACTTCGCAAGCGTTCTTGCCGGCATCCGATCTTCCTCCTTACTCCTTTTCGCGAGGCTTATGACGTGAAAAC
>VGIQ01000143.1 GCA_016867835.1 Calditrichota bacterium
GAGGCATATCCTCCCCACCGTGAGCAACGGCAGGTTTGTATAATGTTGTGCCACTGATGTCGTTTGAACCCCCCCCGAACATGCAACTATTCTCCACAGCATACCAAAACAGAGACCCGTTGGGCGGAGATAAGATCCACCCAACGGGTCTGTGAAACGGCCACCTCAATTCAACTACATCTTACTTCACCAGCACAACTTTGTGAACTCCCGCAGTCTTGCCATCAACGTCCATTCCCATTAGATAGAGTCCTGCTGTAAGACCTGTCCCTTCCCACGATACGGTATGCCGGCCGGCCGGGCGATGCTCTTCTAAAACAAGCGTAAGTTCCCGCCCCGTTAGATCGAATAATGCCATCCGGACCCTGCCATTCCTTGCGAGGCGAAAGTCGATCTTCAGCCCGGCGTTAAACGGATTGGGGTAGAGCGACTCCAAGGTGAAATCCTGAGCGCGGGCTGGCGTATCCGGCAATGTCGTATGATTCGGGACATCGAGCCAGGTAAGAGCCGGCGCGAGTGCCTGCAATCGGGTTGCTGTTCCGCCATGCCCTCCTACGGCTTCGACTCCGAAGGCGAAGTATAGGGTCTTCGACCCGGTTGGCTCATCCAAACGGCGAACTCCGGCAGCAGCGTGATCCTCCCTCCTGGTCCAGCGGTGCGTGACGACGCCGTCATTGACCGGCGCAATCGCCATCGTGCGACGCTGATTCATTGCTCCGCCGGCACCCAGCATCAGGAGTCGCAGTCCCTGCCCGACCGGATCTCCAGCCACACCTTCGCAATAGATCTGATTTGTGGAGTCTTCGACGACCTCGGCGCCAAGGTAATTGCGCAAGAAGCCGGATAGCGACGGATCGCGCCCGGCCGACTGCCCGGTCAGAAGGAGATTGCCGCCCCGATCAAGGAATGACTGGAGCGCCAGACGGTCAGATTCACGCAAAATTCCCTCCCGAGCATCGCCCGTGAACCAGATCAACGTCCGAAACGGCGTCAGCCGGGCTGCCAAATCGCGTCGGGGGGCATAAACGTCGATGAACTGGTGGACGACGCCGAGGGTCGTAAGCGAACTACTCAACCATTCTGTCCGGTCCATATCTGAGACGCCATCCTTCACCAGGCACACCGCCGGCCTGCCAAGCGGAATCTGAAACAATGTGTCCGCAATCAGGGCGTGTTCGTCGTCCGATAGGAAGAGCCTCAGTCCGGCAAAGTCCAGCGGTGCATCGCCGGCGATGTCCAGCAGCAATGGTTCAGCGGTGGCAAGACGGTCGCCGACCCGCATATCGCCCAGCACAACCGATGCGCGACCTACTGCCAAATGCGGCGATGTCGTCTCGACCGAAACGCGCACCGTTCTTGCCGGCGGCGGAAAGAGGACTCCCAATCGCTCAATGGCAACCTCAACTCGTAGCGCTTCTCCCGGTTCGTAAAGCAAATCGTCGTTGCCGCGAGCGCCCCGGGCATTGTCATCAAAGAGGTCGATCTGGCGAAAGGCGATCTTCGGTATAATTCCCGGTCCGATGCCGTGCCGGCCAAACTCACCATACAGCACCCGGTCGTTAGGGGTGCCGTTGGTGAGGTCTCCGTCGTCATCGTCGCCGATCAGTATATCCGTGAAGTAGGTGAGAAAATCGTTGCCGAGCCGGTATTTCGTGAAATGGAAGAGGGAGTCGCAATAAGACGCCCCCAATACCGCACGGGTATGCCACATGGCAGCCGATATGATCCGGCTGTCGTAGTGAACCTCGCCGACTATATCCCGGGGGTAGATTAGGTTATTGTCGATGTTGCGGATGTAGCGGTTGCCACCGACCAGCCCCCCTTCGCCGAGGAGTGGTTCGTTTGTAATCGAACACGGAAAGTAGTCCGACCAGGCTTCGTTGAGTGCTCCCGACTCGCCGCGATAGGGCAATATGTCGCGGGGATAGATGTTGCCGGTTACGCCGTGGCCATACTCGTGATAGACAACATCGGCGTAGAGCGCAAAATTGTCCATCTGGTCGCCATCGCCGAAGAACATCCCATGCCCGTTCCAGAAAGCGTTGTCGTAGTTAGTGCCATACATCGCTGTCGCTGGAACAGGATAATCCATCCCGCGAAAGCCGGGATCGAGACGCTTCCAGTAGTCGTGAATGAAGTTGGTGTGCCAGTAGAGCGACCGCTCGTCGTCGCGGCCGTTGTTTCGTCCCCAGTCGATGCGCACCGGAGCGACCTGTTGCACGGCTACGCTCAGCGACGCATCTTCGCCGTCGTCGTAATTGACATCGACCCACCTGCCGCGCAGTTCGGTGTCCAGTCGAAAGGGAGCCAGTGCCGGATTTACCTCGAAGGCAAAGTTGCCGGAGGGGTCGGTGTAGGTCTCCAGACGTTCATGGAGAAGCCACTCGTGCGGGAAGGTGCGGGAATGCAGTTGATCCGAGCCGTAGAGCGGCTTGATAAGGCCGGTCACCGTGCCGCTGAGTCGCTCGTGCTCAATACGGTTCTCGGCGGCGACGGGTATTCCAGTGACAGCGTCAATGAATATTGCCGGACGATGAGAAGGGTCGGGAGGAAAGAGTTCGACTTGGTAAGCCGCGTTGAGGACGATAGTCCCATCTTCACCATAGCGCGGAAGATACCATTTCGATGCGCGGGATGAATCTATCGACTTTAGGCCGGCGGCCTGAAGAGCGGCGGTTCGGGCGTAGGTCTCGTCTATTGCATAGTGACCGGCGGTCCTGCTGCCAAAGCCTCGCGCCTTGACCTGGATGAGTTGCCCCTGACGGTTGACGACAACTATCGCGTAAGCACCATAGACCGGCACATCGTCGATGAACGCCCGCACGAGAGCGATACCGGATCCGCCTGTATGGGTGATTTGTGCAATCTTGAACCGGCAGCCCTCAAGGTCAATATCTGTGGCAGCGCGGTTGACAAATTGGAGTGCGGCAGTCGCCAGTTCATCTTCCGACGGTGCTTTACCGATGAGTGTGAACGGCTGCCCGGCGGCGAGCAGGATACATTTCGTTACCGGCGACCGGAAGGCTTGCCATGTCGCCCCGGTGCCGCTGACGGGCGGACTCCAAGGCTCGGACGAGACCGACGCAAGCCCCGCAGCGAGGTCGATCCCCGGAGCCGGCAGGTCCAATCGGTCGCTTGCGGGTTGAACGGCGGGGGAGTGATGAGCCAGTATCGCGATCAAGACGAGCGCGAAGAGGTTCCTCATGGTCGCAGTGCGAGACTCCGGCGAATAATGATCGACTGTCAATCTACAGCCGTGTGAATTCAGAAGTCGTAAAGGGCATCGGCAAGGTCGGTCCTTTCGGGTGGAGGCACACCGCGGCGCTTGTCGGCTTCCCAAATCGCTTCCATGATAGGTATTATGACCTCGGCGTCGATGTGCTCAAACATAAAGTACTTGTTGCCCCAGTAGGCGACAGGCCGGTGTGCCCGTAGAGCCCAGATCACGTCCTTCTCGGAGGGGAGTTTGCGCGATACGCGCCCGATGATCTTGGTCATCTGCGCAAACTCGTTGCGCTTGATGATGTAGTCAACGCCGGCGAGCGTGATGTAGTCGTTGGGCCGAATGAACATCGGTTGCGGTAGATCGCGGGGAATCTTCAAAGGTGATTGTCCTTAGTAAATAGACGAACAAGTATCAAATTGAGTAAACAAGCGATATATGGCGTCGTTCCCGCGAGTTGGGAACCCAGCCAAGCCAATCAGGTCTGAAGCCCCGCTGCGCGGGGATGACAAGCGTGGCATTACGCCTATTTTATCAAGAAGATACCAGGGCGATCCATTTCATCTACCTCAAATAAGTGCCCTACTTAACCTCGACATGTGCATACCGGACGCCCTCGTTTGACTTAAGGGGTGGTGTGGTTGGCAGACGAAGGCGTCTGCCAACCATAATTCAGCATCGCCGTCCGGCATTAGATACTACGAGCGCAACGTGTAAATTTCAGGTGCATTCCCTCTCACCTGTCAATTCAAGGTCCCTCGCATTCGCCAAGACCCGGCTGGCATCCGCCGCCCGCCTCACCTTAGCGTTGCTTCCCTAAATTCTCTTGTCCACGTCTGCCACTGCCCCCTTCACAGCGTCGAGGGACTTCTGCAGAGCGGCTTGCTCGTCAGCAGTCAGTTTCACCTTGACGATCTTTTCCACGCCGCGCGCCCCGATAACGACCGGCACTCCGATGAAATAGTTCCTGATGCCGTATTCGCCGTTCAGAAGCGCCGCCGCGGCGAGCAGCCGCTTCTTGTCGCGAAGGAAGGACTCGGCCATTGCAATCGCCGAATAGGCCGGGGAAAAGAACGCCGAGCCGTTGCCAAGCAAGTTGACGATTTCGGTGCCGGCTTCGCGGGTACGGCTGGCGATAGCCTCGATCCGGGCTTTCGATAGCAGTTCCGCCAGCGGAACGCCACCCACCGTGCAAAGGCGGGGTAGCGGCACCATTGTCGGGCCATGTCCGCCGAGCACAACTGCAGAAATATCTTCGACCGAGATGCCCAGTTCCATCGCGACGAAGGAGCAGAACCGCGACGTGTCGAGCACCCCTGCCATTCCACAGACCCGGCTCTTGGGGAAGCCGGTTACCTTATGGAAAGCATAGACCATCGAGTCGAGCGGGTTGGTGACAATAATGCAAAACGCCCGGGGGGCTTGCTCCCGGACGTTTCGCGCTACGTCGCTGATGATCTTGACGTTGATGTCGAGCAGGTCGTCGCGGGTCATGCCCGGTTTGCGCGGTAAACCGGCAGTAACGATGACGACGTCGGCCCCCTTGATATCGGCATAGTTCGAGGTCCCGGTCAACTCTGCGTCAAAACCGCCGACCCAGGTCGATTCGGCGATGTCGAGCATCTTGCCCCTGGTGGGACCCTCGCGGTCGGGGACATCGAGCATTACGACGTCGCCCAATTCCTTTTGTGCTGCCAGGAGGGCCAGGATCTGTCCGATCTGCCCTCCACCGATCAGTGCGATTTTCGGCCGTGCCATTGGATTTGTGCTCCTGATGTGTAATTGGGAACTCCCTCCGGCCGCATCGCCGGGGGATTTATTTCAATAGTATTAGCGGCAAATGACGGACTTCCCGGCCGGAAGTCAAAACCAACCGGTAGGTTCCCGCCGGAAGGCCGGCTCCGCCAACTGTCGGATTCCAGTTGAGAACCCGGTTGCCTGCCACTGGAGCCTGTAAAAGGTTTGTCACCAAACGCCCCTGCATATCCAACACTTGCAGGCGAGTTGCGCCACTTGGTGCCGCAAAGCGAATCTGCGTGCCGCCGTTGAAGGGGTTGGGGAACGCCTCGAGCAACAGACTGGTTTCAGGCAGCGCCCTGCTCTCATCGATCTTAACGTCAAGCGGACTGAAGCCTTCCATCACCACCGCATCGATCGTCACCGAGCCGATTACCGGCTCTTCACTGGCGGACGAGAGGGTGATCATGATCGAGAGTGAGTCGCACTCCTGAATATCCCCGGTCCAGAGCGCAATGACCTGCAGGAAGTTATTGCCGGCCGGTGTAAACTGCGCCAGTGCCGCACCGGCTTCGTCTTCGCCACGAAATCCAACCGCGACCAATTCGCCGACCATTCCGGGAGTCATTGCCGAATAATAGAGCGAAAACCGGGCTTCATCGCCGATCGCAAGAGGACCGAAGTCCTGCCAGACTATCGCTGCCTCCAGAAATTCCGAAGTAGCCAGTCGAGCGGCCCAACTGCCTTCATAAGCCGGACGAACCGGCTCGACGGATCCGAGCGGCGCCATTTCGTCGAACGAATGCCAGTTAGCCGGGTCGCTGTTCACCCACTCTTCGAAACCGCCGTTCTGAAGTTGAGCCAGCCCCGTGGAACACGCGAGCATTATCGCGAGGAGTAACGTAACGGACTTCATTCCAACTCTCCAGATATTGGAATTGATTATGCAATAGAGCGGTCGAATCCGCTCCGGTTATTCCTCAATAATGCTGACCGCACTGCGGCCACGATAGGATTCGAATACAACCCGACCGGACGATAGAGCGAACAGAGTGTCGTCCTTACCGATTCCAACGTTGCGTCCGGGGTGCACTTTGGTACCGCGCTGC
>VGIQ01000144.1 GCA_016867835.1 Calditrichota bacterium
CGGAGCGTCCTGTGACCAAGGGCGCTGTTCAAGTCCCCTTCGGCTACGCCTTCGGGGACTTGAACAGCCATCACACTGTCAACAGATCGCTAAGATAGTACAAATGATGAAACACCAGGAATCAGTAATCAATCAATCGATGGCGCTTCGCATACTCATAAATTGGACCTGTACTGATCGCAATTGCAGTACCAAATCCGGAATTAGTTTCATTTAGCAATGATGACAAATGTTCAAGAGCTTTGGAAAAGTCAATTCCTCCAAATTCAACTACAATATCTCCATGATCTCCTTGCCGGTTAATGATATCACTTATATATTGCGACGTAACACTCGGACGAGACTGTATCATACCAATTATTATACCATTGCTCGCAAAAACGGCACTCCCGGAGAATCCTAATGCGATAGGAGATTGAATATAAAAGCGAAGCAAGTCGATATCTATATCGACGAATCCGATGATCTGTCCAAAAAGTGATATCAAAGATGTGCGACTTCGAGTATAATGATTATATAAGGGAAAGCCGCTGAACATAACGTCGCGAGAAATCTCAATATTCGCCGACGAATCAAGCCGTGCAATAGTATGCTTCCGGCCACAAGATTCAAGAAGTCGGAGAAAGACAAAGTCGTAATGCCATCCAGAGGTATCGAGTTTACTGTCACTTGTCCTTACAACTACTGAGGCTTTATGTAAATATGACCAATCGCATAGCAACACAATTGGACGCCGTAAGTTTCTCACTGCTATGACCTGACCGTTATCCAAAGTAATTGATTGCTTCTCGTAGATAATATGATCTGCAGTTAGAACCAAAGAGTCACTAATGAAAGCACCTGTTCCAATTGGAACAAGTAAATCCTTCCTTACATCATGCGAATCTCCCTTCAATTCTTGCAGAATCAAGACCGCATTGGAACGAGATAGGTTAACAATTTCCTTTTCGAAGGCCACTTGCGCAAAAACGGCGGCTTGGGTCATTGCGACAATCGAATAGATTGAAATGGTCAGTCTTGACATACCCCCCTCGCGTTTGTCATCCTCTCAAACAGATGAGGCACTAACCGACAGAAGAGCGAGGCTACTATCGATTCTTGCGCGTCTATTTGAGAAAATGGTCTCATCGATAAACTTCCTTTCGATTTGCTACGTTAAGAATCAATATGATCAATTGATCGCTGTAAACTCGGTAGAATATCCGCCACTCACCGACGCGCCAGGAGCGATCTCCATCATGGATGCCATCCAGAAACTTCCCACTGTTTGGACTTGCGGCAATATCCTGAAATGCAGCATATAGCCTTGTCACAAGAACCGAGTTATGTCGCAGTTTCTTCAGTTGTTGGCTGCTTTGGGAGATATCCTAAGGTTCACTCATCTCCTTGCGCCAGAACTCTTCCAAATCTATGCTCTTGCCTTCTTCGTGATCCCTGATGGCTTGATCAAGGTCGCGCATTAACTTGCGATTGGAGAGAATTTCGATCGTCTCGCGCAACGATTCCACCTCGGCACGAATGGCATCGTATTCCTTCAGTGGCACGATGGCGACTTCGCCTTCCGATTCGACAACGTATTTAGGCATTATTCTCCTTCAAAATTGCTTTACTCACGCCGCCTCCCCGCGTGTCTCTTGTTGCATCGTTTCCGGGCGATCCGGATCGAACGGCACTACACGTCCGTCGAGGATCGATTGCAACCCCTCTTTCAAGCCCTTACGGATATCGGCGGTCAGGCGGTCGATGAAGAGCACTCCGTTCAAGTGGTCGAGTTCGTGTTGAAAGACGCGGGCGGGAAGGTCCTTCAAGGTCTCCTCGACCGTCCTGCCGTCCAGCGTCTGGTAGCGCACCTTCACTTTGTCAGGGCGCGTTACTTGAGCGAAAACCTTGGGCAGCGAAAGGCAGCCCTCTTCCTTGGAGACATTCGCCCCGCCGGCTTGAAGCACTTCCGGGTTCAGGTAGGCAACCGCCTCCGCTCCATCCTGCATCGCACCCCAGTCGATCAAGAAGAGTTGCAACGACCGTCCGACCTGCGGCGCAGCAAGACCGACGCCTCCGGCGGCTTGCATCGTCTCAATCATATCGGCGATGAGTCGCTTCACTTCGGCATCGATGGCATCCACCTGCGCCGAGTGGCGTCGCAGCAGCGGGTCGCCGTAGGGTATGACCTTAAGCAGCATCTTTCAACTGCTTTGGTTCATCGGATTCGGGCAGCCACTTTTCCCACGGGCGCTGTTTAGTCTGGCCCAGAAGGAACTCCTTGGTGTAAATTATGTCTCGCGTATAGCCCGCAAGGTCGAACTCATGAACGTCCATACGGATCGCATCGACCGGACAGGCTTCGGCGCAGAGTCCGCAGAAGCAACACCTGAGGATGTCGATGTCGAACCGCTCGGGGAACTTCTCGACGTGCGGATCGGGCGACTCGCCGGGGGTGATGTGGATGCAGTCGCAGGGGCAAATCGTCTCGCAGAGCATGCAAGCGGTGCAGCGCATCGCGCCGTTTTGCTTGACGGTGAGCCGGTGTCTTCCGCGCCACCGGCGGTCGATGGGCCGGCGCACTTCGGGGTATTGGAATGTCTCGGCGGGCGGATTCTTCGTTCGTATCCCGAAGGCATGCAGGATGTGCCCCCACATATTGCGGACAAAGTGGAGGTGCGTGATCCAGACGCCCTTCAGGACCTCGATCCAGTAAATCTGCTCCGCGACCGTTACGTCATGGGTGAGGGTGGTGATGGTTTTGGGCATATTATTAAATACCAAAATCTTGGAAGAACCGATCTTCGAATTCAAGTTCGAGGTTTTCCTGTTCGCAGTGCGCAATCCCCTTCGCAGTTAAGAAGAATTGCCCATTGTCCCCATCTTCATCCACAAGCCCCTCCCGTTTGAGGGATAAAATCGCTCCCGCAAAGTAGGGAAACAACGGATGCTCTTCCGTCAGCGTGAATGTCCATCTCTGTTTAAAGTCTGTAGTTCCAAAATGACGCCTTTGGTAATGCCAGAGATTACGAAGTACTAAATCCTTCATTTTGGGAACGCTTATGATTCTTGTGAGGTTCATTCTGTTACCTTTTTTCCAGATCTGGTCGGACCAGTTTTCGCGTCTTCGGGCGCAGAATTACCGCGATATTTGTCAAGCAGGCTTCCCAGAGTGCCTGGCTCGAGCAACAATCGAATTTCTTGTTCCAGCATAAAAAACGCTACGAGAATAAGCAACGGCCAGGCGATGCTTGCGATGAAGCCTGCGAGTGCATCACCGGCAAAATGCGTGGATTCAAACGCGATTAACCAGAGAGCATAGCCGGAAATCGCTATGGCTATTAATCGCATCCACAACCGAGCCAGTTTGGTTACAAAAATCGACCATCCGGTACCCTTCTTTCGGATTTTGTCGATGCTGTCCATCAGGTTTGATTTTCCTCCTTTAATACCTTCACCCCTTCCTTCCTTGCAATCCAAATTATCGGCGTCCCGTTGTAGGTCTCCCACTGCTTAACCCCGCAGGTGATCGGCTCGATGCGGAAGTCGAGTAGGCAACTAACGAACGAATGGTCACCCATGCTCTTCACGCCGTCACCCATTCAGCCCAACTGGTCGGCTCCGGTAACGGCAGTCCATCCTCCAGCAGCCCTTCCTGATGAAATCGAATGGCTTCCTGCATTTCTCGAGCAGTCTCATCCGGCGTTTCTCCAGCGGCAACGCAACCTGGCACATCCGGGGAATAGGCGCAATAGTTGCCATCTGCCTTCTCAATGACAATAAGGTATCTCAGTAACTCAGGCATTCTGCATTCTGCATTCTACATTTTGCATTCTTCACTTCCCCATCACCACCATCACCACCCCCGTCACTGCCACATTAAACAGCGCCAGCGGCAGGAGGTAATGCCAGCCTAACTTCATCACCTGGTCATAGCGAAAGCGGGGCAGCGTCCAGCGAACCAGTTCGAAGAAATAGATCATGAAAGCGATTTTGGCGAAGAGCGCTCCGAACTGGAGACCCTTCACTGCCCAGATGCCAAGTTGCCAGGTCCCTCCCCAGGGCCAGTGAAAGCCATCGAACGCCAGCCAGGGGAGGTTCCAGCCGCCGAGGAAAATTAACGAAAAAAGAATCGAGATAATCAGCATCTCGATGAACTCGGCAAACATGAAAAGCCCGGCACGCATCCCAGAGTATTCGGTGAAGTAGCCGATGATCTCCGATTCGGCTTCCGGAACGTCGAACGGGATGCGCTTATTCTCGGCGACCGCCGCCGGCAGAAAGAGCAGCGCCGCCAATGGCTGATAAAAGATCCCCCATTGCGGAATCCAGCCGAACCAATGCCCCGACTGCGCGACCACCATTTGACCCAGTTCGAGCGTCCCGTAGATCATGATCATCCCGACCAGCGACAGGCCGAGCGCCACCTCGTAGGAGATCATCTGCGCCGAGGCCCGTATTCCGCCGAGAAGGGCATATTTGTTATTCGACGCCCAGCCTCCCAGCACTGCGCCATAGACCGCCAAACCGCCGAACGCGAGGATGTAGAGCAGCCCGATGTCGATGTCAGCAATCTGCGCCGAGACCTCCCGACCTCCAACGTGCACCGACGGCCCGAACGGTATCGCTGCCAGCATCACCAGGACCGGCAGAAACGCCATAACCGGCGCCAGAAGATGCAGCGTCCGGTTGACAAAGGGCGGAACATAGTCCTCCTTGGTCAGCATCTTGATCGCGTCGGCAACCGGCTGAAAGAGGCCGATGATGCGGAGGCCGAAGATGTCCGCCCGGTTGGCGCCAATCCGGTCCTGCATGATGGCGGATTGCTTCCGCTCGACCCAGGTGAGCAGCGTCGCAATGCCCATGACTATGCCGATGACAGCCGCCACCTTGACGGCGGTGGCGATGATGAGAAACCAGTCCATTCTTTTAGGAATTAAGGATTTATGGATTCAAGGAGATACGAGAATTCTACGAGAATTAATGCCTGTTCTTCCACATCGAGGGCAGTCTCACGGGCACGCGCAAGTTCCCTTTGACGCGCTGGTCTAAAGTATGTTGAAGCCAATGTAAGAACAGCGATTGCTCCTCTGTCGAGGGCGGTGAATTCGACCTCATAACCCCGACCCTGCTGGTGGATAGCAGAACTGTCCCCACATCGCCTTCCATAAGTCCGTGCTCGGGAAGGTCTCGCGTAAGGACAACCCGGTCTAGTTTATTGAGTCGTCTTCGACTAAGTAATGAGATCCCTCACCCTCTCCTTAAGGATTTTTCTGATTGACTCAACAGCAATCAAGAGCCTTGTAAGAATGACCAGGATGTAGATAAGGATGATTGCTGCCAAGGGTCCAATAAGAATAGCCAATCTCATTAGCGTCTCCCGTTTGTTTTGTATTTGAATATCATATAGAGTGAAAGTGAAATTGTAAAGGAGAGATTGGGTAACAGATACCTTAATCCAGATTTATCCACGGAAGCTCCAAACACTTCCTTATAAACGTCTATGAACATTACTAAAATGAATGTGGAAATCAAAATCAGTACCCTATACGCAAGTTCTATTCCACTATGTATACATCTTATTGAATACCAAGCTAATAGCATACCTGATGCCGAGGGCACCAAAAAGGCCCAGAATGCTAACGAAAGGCTTGTTGTGGACATTGCACCCATCATTACCTCTGGGATCGTAATCCCCAAAGCCTTTGATCCATAATAAATTAGGAAGCCTGTCATTGCCGAGGCAGTCAGCAGCAACTTCTCTATGCGATTTTCTTCTATTCT
>VGIQ01000145.1 GCA_016867835.1 Calditrichota bacterium
GAAGGCATCTGACACTTCCCAAGATTCGATGCGAGGCATAAGACCCCCGTTTGAACACCTTGGGAAACAATATAAGGAACGATTGACGAAAAGTCAATTATTTACGGATAAGCACTAAGTCCGGTCGATGCAAAGTCATCATCACCCGACTAATGATGCAATCCGATTCCAGTGAGTCTTCGGGTATTCTTGATCCGATGTAGGCGACGACAATTTGGCGGTGCTCACCGATAGGCTCGGTCAGGCACAGCACCGGGCGCACCTTGCTGTCGCTCCGATCGTCCCAAGGAAATGAAATCAGGGCGACTTTACCGATATTCATCGAACGGGATCCCATCAGTGGGGGAATAGATGTCCTCTTCCGGCGCAAGCCACTCCGCAAAGACCGGATTCCGCGCGGCAGCGTGCAGCCATTCCGTCTCGGAAATGTCCTCGTCCGAGTTTCCCGTAGGTATGACGATCAACTCGACCAGCGTATCGACGTCAAGCGGGAGCGGCTCAGGCTGCGCGATCCCACGAGCCTTGTCGATGCGGCCGGTGGTGCGGATGATTGATGTGATGGTTGTTAAGAAAACCTTGTTGTGCTCTGATCAGATTCGATGCCTGAGATTTTGTATTCCAACCAATTAATACTCTTGCTGTATTCCTGAGCTCATTTTGTTAAAATATTAATAAATATCCTCTCATCGCTACCAATGAAACCTATTGGAGTTACAAATGAATGCTTTACAACCATTCTAACTGGCAGGAATATTAGAAGCAGAGCATCTGCAAAACCATAGATAATAACTATGAAGATAAATATAGCAAGTATTGATTTGAGAATGCTCCCGATTAATATCAGATACAAAGAAATAGCGAGTAGAATTAGAATGCGAAACAGATTATATGCCAAGATATCACAAAATATGAATCTTATACTTTTCGAATAAAGCAAGATATACGTGAACTCACCTACATAAAAGGCCAAGAATGTTAATAACAGAATATGAATAACATTATCAAGAAGAAGTGAAGTAACGCAAATCATAAGAAATGCGACAGAGCCGGGCAATTCGGCCCATCTTTCTAAATCCAATAATGAGGCCAGGATGCAGTTTTGGCCGTGTCCGTGTCACCCCACACACGATAAAGGCCATCAATATCCAACCTTATCTTATTAATGGGTGCAGATAATTGTGGTATTCTCCAGTAGGGCAGGCATTCCTGCCTGCCCTTTGGACGGACAAGAATGTCCGTCCTACTGATGCTACTATTTGAAGCCCCGATTAATAAGACCGCCTGGAGTTAATATCATGCGTTTTCATCCATTTTGGTGTTGGTTCTCCATCACTTCACCCCCTGATATAGCGCCGGGCGGAAGCGGGGCTTGGGAATATCCTTGCCGTCCTCGCGCGCAACCTCAAGCCAGAGTTCTTTGGCAATGTTGACTTCGTGAACTGCCTCTTCGGGCGTATCACCGAAGGCGGAGCAGAACTCCAGATCAGGAATATCCGCTACATAGCAGTTATCCTCTTCGCTGAAGAAGACATTAATCCAATAGTCGCGCATACTATGCCTCCATTGAAAGATGATGCTTTTCGATTAGCCTAATGAATTGCCTTAGTTGATAGGCTTTTGCCTCGCCTCTTAGCGGCTGAACATTCAGATATCCAGGAATCAGAGGATGCTTGAACAGATGATGGCTTCCTGAGATCCGCCGCAATCGAAATCCGAAACCTTCGATAAGATTCTGAAAGTCGATAAACCTGACATTCGAAGTTTCACCATGATAGATTTTCTTGAGTAATTCCTTACGATCCATGCTGCAACTCTCCCACCACCTCCTTTAGCACCCGATCCGCATCATCCTTCAACGGTCTGCAGGTCCCGGCGCCTTTGTGTCCGCCGCCGCCGTAGCGCGCCATCAGGTCGCCGACTACCACCTTGTTCGTCCGGACGAAGATGCTGTGCCCCACCGAGAGATGCGCCCGCGCCGGGTCGGTCGGGTGATCTGTCAGTTTCACCCAGGTGTCGCAGGTTGGGAAGAGCGCATAGGGCAGAAAGCGGTTGCCCGGCTCGCCGGTGAACCGCCCACAAAAGTCGGTCACCAGCACGTTACCCTCAAGGCGTGAGTGCTTTAGAAGCGCCTCCTTAAAGGCGTTGTTGATAGATTTGAACTCGCCGCAGCGTCTAATGATTTCGGGGTCGCCGAGCAACGCGGCGGTGTCGTTCCTGATCAGAATTTTGATCAGGTGGCGCCAGTAAGGTTCGTCCTGCGGGCGCTTGCCTTCGACGGTCATCGAGATGAGGATCACGCCGGAAGGACTCGCGATTTCGTCCATCGTAAGGCTCGCCGAGTCAATGCGGTCGGTGATGGCGATCATCTCGTCCCAACCAGCGAGCGATTCGTCGTGCCCGTAGAACTCGTAAATTACCCTCGCGGCCGACGGCGCCACCCAGAACGAGCCGCGGAAGTCCTCGCCCTCCAGTTTGTTCGAGACGTGGTGGTCGAACCAGAGTGCGCATCCCTTGCGATAGGGCAGGTTGGCGATGATGTCGTCGGGCGTCACCTCGCCTTCGCCGGACTGGAATGGACCCGGCTCGATGAACCGCATCCGGTCGCAATCTTCGACGATGTTCAGAAGCGCGGCGCAGACCAGCCCGTCCCAGTCGGCGCGAGTAGTGATACGAAACATCTTCACATCCCCGCGTATCTTGGCCCCCCGCCGCCTTCGGGCGGGACCCAGGTGATGATGCCATAGGGGTCGGCAATGTCGCATGTCTTGCAGTGGACGCAGTTGGAGGCGTTGATCTGCAGGCGTCTCCCCCCATCCTCCCCGGGCAGCATCTCATAAACCGCCGCCGGGCAGAAGTGCTGGCAGGGATTGCCATACTCAGCGGAGCACCGTCCCGAGCAAATGTCGGTGTCGGAGACGCGCAAGTGTGGAGGCTGGTTCTCCTCGTGGCGCGTCCCGGAGGCGAAGACGTCGGACAATTTGTCGTAGGTGAGCGAGCCATCGAACCTGCGCTCGAGAGGTTGGCGCCAGTCAGGTTCTTCGGTCAACTTGCTGTAGTGCAAATGGTCGGGAGTTGCAGGATAGCGGTTCATCAGGCCGCGCCCACCGGTAACCATTTGCAGCCCGGTGTTGAACATCCCCCAGATCAGCCCCTTCTCATAAGGCTGGTGGAAGTTGCGGACACCGCGCAGTTCCTTATGCGCCCACGACGCACGATAGTGGTCATCATAGGCCTTCAAGGTCGCTTCCGAGTAGTCCTCGCGCTGCAACGCATTAAAGGCGGTCTTGGCTGCCATAATACCGGACTTGATGGCGAGATGGATACCTTTAAGACGCAGAGCATTCAAATACCCGCCCGATTCGCCTGCCAGCAACAACCCTTCGTGATAGAGTTGCGGCATCGCCCAGTAGCCGCCTTCGGAGATGGTCTTGGCGCCGTATGCGGTCATCCTTCCACCTTTGAGGAGCGACCGAACCCAGGGGTGCTCCTTGAATTGTTGGAAATAGCCGTGCGGATCGTTTCTCGGATCGTGAGCGTTAAGGGCGGTTACCAATCCGAGCGACAGTTCTGTATCCGAAAAGGAGTAGATCCAGCCTCCGCCAAAGGGCCCCTTAAGACCGTGAGGATAGCCGAGCGTGTGCCAGACGTTGCCGGGCTTGACACGACCAGTGTGGATTTCCCAAATCTCCTTGACGCCGGTTACATAGGATTGCGGATTCCGATCCCTATCCAAGCCGAGTGCCGGGACGACTGCTTTGGTCAGGGAGCCACGTGGACCTTCGGCAAGGAGGGTTATCTTGGCGCGCAGTTCCATTCCCGGCTCGAAGTTGCCTTTCGGCTGGCCGTTGCGGTCGATTCCCTTGTCGTCGGTCACAACGCCCTTGAATCTGCCTTCCTCGATGATCGGCGATGCCCCTGCCGTGCAGGTCATAATCTGGATGCCGCGATCTTCGGCGATCTTGCCGAGCCATTTTACCATTTGATTGAGCGACACCAACGGAAAGCCATGGTTGTGCATCGCCGGAGGCAAAAAGGGCACTTTCAGCCGCCCGTTCGCGGTGAGGAAATAGAGCGCGTCGTCCGATACCTCCGGCCCGAGCGGCGGATTCATCCCGCGCCAGTCGGGAAGGAGTTCGTCCAGCCCGCGCGGGTCCATGACCGCTCCGGAGAGCATGTGATCGCCGACTTCGGCCGACTTTTCGATCACCATTAACATGAACTCGGACGACCGGGCCGCGCCTTTCAGTTCGCCTTTGGCGCGGGCGCTCTCGATCTGATCGTTCAAATGAATGGCGAAGGCGAGCCCGGCCGGACCCGCCCCTACGACGAGGATGTCAAGATCAAGCGTGTCGCGTGTGAAAGGGGGCATGGGCTATTTTGTGAGTCGTTGAACGGCGAAGACAATCATACGATTTTGACCTGGCAAATTGTCTTGCAAGTAATCTGCCGGCAGCCGATTGGATTACCACATCATATAATGGAGCCCTGCCGCGGGCACGGGCAACAGTTTCCGGTCAAAGTAGGTCAGTGGAACTTCGACCGAGCCCCAAAGCCGTTCCATAGTAAGGGCTCTAATTGACAGCCCGGGACCGACGCCGACAGCCCAATGGAAGTCGCCATACTTCCATTTGCTCTCATAGATTAGGTCGGTTGCGGAGTGCGAAAAGAACTCGCCCTTGGTCTGCAAGAATGACACCCCGGCCAGAAGATAGATCGCTGTCAACCGGGTGCGCGACAAGGGGTAAAGCGCCGCTATCGATGCCTTGAGGTAATAGTCTTCTTCCAATAGCACTGCCGTTGCGCCGATCTGGTAGCCCCAGCCGGTCGGCGCGAGTCGGCGGTAACTGAAGCCGTTGCTGTGGGGAATACCAAATTCGAGCCCGATGCCGCGGGTCTCAAGTTCGCCTTCCTCTTCCTCCCAGGTGATGTGCTTCACCATCAGGATAGTCCCATCCGGGCGCGATTCGCCCTGCTGGCCGGAACCTATGAATGACACTTCTCCAGAACGTCTGTTGATCAACTCCACCAGACCGCTCGCAGTGATCACCTTGGTTGTCCCGTCGTTGAAGACGACGACCCAAAACTCGGTGCCCTTGATAGTCGCGACCGACGTCGGGGTGAGGACTTCGATGGTGCCGAGTTGTTCGCCGACCCGGACGAAGATCCTGCCGATGCCAAGCAACACCTGGGTCAGGATTCCGCCCTCATCACCCTCCTTCGCGTCGAGCGTCACCGTCGTCCGGGGTGTCAATTTCAGCAGGCTCTTGTCTTCAAGGAAAACCATCACCAACGACGCGCTGTCGGAGGTCTGCACCTGATCGCCGGAGGCCAGTGTCTCGGCACCGTTGACGGGCACAAAGGCTGTGTCACCGGCACGCTTGATGAGCACCAGACCCTCGACCTTGAGCAGTTGTGCCAGAACCGCCGGCGGCAAGGCAAAGGCGTCCGGGCAGGCTGCGCAGGACAGGATAATGCCGAGCAGTAGCGTGATAGGTGGTTTCAGATGGTGGACCTGTATGGTGTCGGCAACGAACAACCTACAAATGCTTCGCTAGATAATTCATTATGGTATATTGGAATGATGTGTATTGTCTTGTCAACGTGTTTACAATCAAGCAGCTTTTGGAGCCGCGATAAGTCGTTCTGCTGGGGTGCAGCCGTTTAGTCTATAGCCCTGATGCGGGC
>VGIQ01000146.1 GCA_016867835.1 Calditrichota bacterium
CCGGTAGCGAAAAAAACTTGTAAGTCTGCTGCGCCCGGCAAAGCGCCCAGCCGAGAACCAACCCTAAAACCGTCCCGACGACACCAACAATGAGGCCCTCGAAGAGGAAGACTTTGAGGATCACCTCCTGCGTCGCGCCGATCGCCTTCAGGATGCCAATCTCCCGCTTCTTCTCCAGCACTACCATGATCTGACTCGAAACAATGTTAAACGCAGCCACGAGGATAATGAGCGATAGGAGGATCGTATAGAGCCACTTCTCGATCTTCATCCATCTAAAAAGCGTCTGGTGCATATCGTGCCAGGTGCGCGGGAAGTAGGGATAGCGGAGCACTTCCTCGATCCGACGGGCTACCCGGTCCGCGTATTCCATTCGGTTTAGCCGCAGTTCGATGCCGGAAATCGCATTACTGAACTCGAAAAACTCCTGGGCATCGGCCAGCGCAACATGCGCAAAGGCGTCGTCATACTCATAGATACCGGTCTCGAAGACACCAGTTACGTTGAACCGCATCAAGCGCGGTGTAGATAGCAAACTGGTCAAGCCTGCCGGGCTGATCAGGATTACGGTGTCCCCTATAGTCGCGTCAAGCCGAAAACTTACCTGCCGGCCCAGAATTATCCCCGGCATTTCGGTACCGCTCTTCGGATCGCTGTTTCCACGGAAAATCATCGCACCGGCAACGATCGTCTTCGGCAGGTCTCCAACCTCCCCTACCGTAGCCGGATCTACGCCCTTGATAACGATGCCTTCGATCCGGGTTCCCTTCCTTATCATCCCTTTGCCTTGCACATAGGGAGTCGCTCCGACGACATTTGTCAGCCGTCGCAAGGTGTCCAACGGCGCACGCCACTCGACCATCGGCATCTCGTGAAAAAGCGTAACCTTGATATGGGCATCAGCGCCGATGATCCGGTCCCGCACTTCGGACTCGAATCCGTTCATCACCGAGAGCGTAATGACCAACGCAGCGACGCCGATCATTATGCCTCCGGCCGAAATATAGGTGATGAGGGAGATGAAACCGGTCCGCCGCTTGGTGCGGAGGTAACGGGTGGCTATGAAAAGAGGGAGGTTCAATCGTTCGGGTCGGTGCGGGGCATCAGATTAGTTCTGAAACTGGCAACATTGATGCGGCTAATCTATCAATAGCTGCGCGGTCGAAGCAGCGGGAAAAGGATGACATCCCGAATCGAGGTGGATCCTGTCAGCACCATTGCCAGCCTATCGACACCGATGCCGAGACCCGCGGTAGGCGGCATACCCAACTCCAATGCGGCGAGGAAGTCCTCGTCGATCGGCGGCATTTCGTCGTCTCCCGCTGCTCGCAGCCGGGCTTGCTCTTCGAATCGGGCGCGCTGGTCGAGCGGATCGTTCAGTTCGCTGAAGGCGTTGACCAGTTCGAGTCCTCCGATGTAGAGTTCGAACCGCTCGGCGCAATCGACTACCCGACGATGCCGCTTTGCCAGCGGTGAAAGCGCAACCGGATGATCGGTCACGAATATCGGTTGGATAAGGTTTGGCTGAACGAAAGCCGAGAATAGTTCATCGATGATCTTTCCTGACCCCCACGACGGATCAACCGGGAGACCTTTATTCCTTGCCTCGACAGCCAGTTCGTCACGGGACAAGGTCAAGACGTCGATACCTGCTTCGCGTTTGATACCTTCTGACATAGGCAATCGCCGGTAAGGGGGTGTTAAGTCGATGTCCACTCCTTCCCACCGAATCTGTTCGCTGCCGACCGTGACCCGCGCCAGTCTTGGAAACAGTTCCTCCATCAATTCCATCGCGAACTCGTAATCGGCATAAGCTGCGTAGGCTTCCAGCATCGTGAATTCAGGCGAATGCATTCGGTCGATGCCTTCGTTGCGGAAGTCCTTGGCAATCTCATAGACCCGGGGTATGCCTCCGACTATCACCCGCTTCAGATAGAGTTCGTCCGCTATACGGAGATAGAGGTCACGGTCCAGCGTGTTGTGATGAGTGATAAATGGCCGTGCCAGCGCACCGCCATAGAGCGGCTGAAGAACTGGAGTCTCGATTTCGACGAAGCCCTTCCCCTCGAAGAAGAGGCGCAATTCGCGAACAATCCGGCTCCGTTTGATGAGCGTATCACGCGAGTCACGGTTGAGAATCAGGTCGAGAGACCGGTCACGATAACGTTCTTCGCGATCCTCCCAGCCATACCAGGTCTGATCTCCCTTCTCCTTCACAGCTGGAAGCGGCCGCAGACTCTTGGTGAGCAGTGTCAAACTGGTAGCCTGAAGCGACTGCTGACCGGTGCGGGTGATGAAGAGATGCCCACCGATCCGTACTATGTCGCCTATGTCCAGGTGGCTGAAGAGTTCCCAGATGTCATCGCCGATAACATCTTTCTTTAGATAGACCTGGAGCCTTCCAGAAGCGTCTTGAAGGTCACAGAATGCCGCCTTACCCATCAGGCGTATCGACATCAGCCGGCCGGCGATGGCTACCGGCGTTTCAGCGTCGGCGAGGGCGTCGAACTGCGCCAGCAAGTCAGCGGTCGATGAGACCTTTTCCACACCCGGCGGGTAAGGATCGATGCCAAGTTCCCGGATGCGTGCCAATTTCTCACGGCGGGCGCGAAGGATATGGTCGAGGTCGTCGCCGGCAGGAGGAAGTTCGATGGGAGTATCGGAATCGTGCGAAGGCATCTACTGGATGACTCCACCCGGCCCAATCTGCAGAATGCGCATCCGATGGCTCATCGGGAAGGGGGGGAGGGCGCCCTGATTCACCTTCATATCGACAACCGGAGCATTGCCTAAAGTGACTCGCACGGGAGGGGGCAGGTCGAAACTTTGGCTGCTTCCGGGCCAGAGTGTTCGGTCGAAGACGACATTGTCGCCATGCTCGACCTTGACATAACAGGTATCTCGGGTGCGGATTTCGAGGTGGATAATTTTTAACGTATCGCTCACTGGGCTCAAGGTAGTATCAGCAGGGCTTGCGGCAGCAGTCCGGGTCGTCTCGGCAGGTTGGACTGACGAAACAGGAGGTGGTGCTGCCGGCTTGACATTCGTGCTCGTCGCTGTCGGAAAGGGGATGTCGGGCGGGCGCGAAAGGTAGAGCGCTATCAGTATCGCTGCCGCAACGCCTATAACAATGTAGAATATAGTGTTGCGATTTCGTTCGAACCACGACCCCAGCCCTGCCGCCTGGGCTTCGCTATCGCTGATATCTCTTCCTCGATCCGATTCGGGAAGACCGCTGCTGATCGGTGCGCGCGACTCGACGGATCCGGAGAAGAGTTCATCCAGTCGGTTGGTCAATTTGTCGAGAGGATGCCCAACCGAGTCGGCATAGGCGCGAATAAAGGCTTTTACATAGGTAGGCGGTAGAAAATTCCATTTGCCTTCCTCGATTGCATCGAGATACTTGACGCTGATCTTGGTGATGTTAAATATCTGTTCCTGCGTCATTTCGGCGAAATTCCGCGCTGCGCGCAGTTCTCCGCCGATCTGACGCCGCACTTCAGGGGTGCCGATCTCAGGATAACTGCTTCTCTTCAGCGGGTAGGGTGTCGATTCGGTATCGTTTTGGGTCAATTCATTTCCTTGGGAGGAGGGGTTAACCCGCCTGTCCGGTTTACACCTGCACGTTCTTGAGGAAGCGTTCCATTTCCGGCAACCCCCCCTGCATCACAAGGTAACCGTCGATCGGTTCACGCTCAGTGATCTCCCCGGCCAGCGGCGTCAGCATCATTTCACGGACTTTTTCCCGATCGTCGGTGTGCCCCAATACCCACCCTAACTTGACATAAGCCGTTTCGGGAAGGAGATTCGCTCCGGGCACGACTCCCAACTCCATAATGTCCCGGCCGGTATCATAGACGAACATCTGGACGTAGCCCCAGAGCGTCTCGACCGTCATATAGATGTGCACTCCCTTGTCGCAAGCGCGTTTCAGAGCCGGATAGAGCGGCTTATTGACATGCCCCAATCCGGTTCCAGCGATGATGATGCCCTTGTAGTTGTTGTCGGTCAGCGCGTCGATGACATCGGGCTTCATATTGGGGTAGTAATATACGATGGCTACCCGGTCATCGAACTTCGTATCAAGCATCACCGGGCGGGACCGGTCCCGCGGAGTCGTCTCTTCGACCAGTTTATCGATCTTCCCCCGTACCACCCTCGCCAGCGGCCGGTCGCCGATAGTGCGAAAAGTCGAACGGTAACTCGAGTGCATCTTGCGCACCCGGGTCCCCCGGTGGAGCAGACCGTAGGAGTCCGACGTCGGTCCAAACATGCAGACCATCACCTCGGCGATGTCGCCGTAACCTGCGGTCCAGGAGGCATTAATCAGGTTGATTGCGGCGTCCGATGAGGGCCGGTCGGAAGATCGCTGCGAGCCGACCATCACAATCGGCACCGGCGTTGAGCGGATCATGAACGAGAGAGCCGCTGCCGTATAGTGCATGGTGTCGGTGCCGTGTCCGATCACGATCCCGTCGGCGCCCTTTTCGATCTCTTCGCGGATGGCGTTTGCGGTTCCGACCCAGTGCTCGGGGGTGATGTTCTCGCTAAAAACGCCGTAGAGTTTGCGCGTCTCGAGATTACAGATGTCGGCAAGTTCGGGGACGGCGCCATAGAGTTCGCCAGGGGAAAAGGCGGGGATGACTGCCCCAGTCCGGTAGTCGAGCCGGCTTGCGATGGTCCCGCCGGTACCCAGGAGCGTGACATTCGGGCGGTCGGGACTCGTCGGGAAGGCACGTTCCGGAATATTGTAGTGCGCCTCGCGAAAGCCGCGTTCCGTGATCTCCTCAATTCCCATCACCGCCAGCCCGATATTGTAACCATTGGGCAGTTTCAAGACCAGATGCCGTTCGTCGGCGGTCTCGCTGCGGGGCAGGATTATGCCCTCGAACCGACCCTCGTTAGTGCGAATGACGACGTCGCTCCAGACGCGAACATCGAAGTTCTTCAAGGTGTCGAGCGCCGACCCGCGATAACCTTTGTAAGAGTCGTCGGCCAATAGATTCCCGCTTTGATCAAGGCTTCATAATACATCGAAAAGCCCTCGCGCGCAAGGCAGCCTGTTGGGAGCAATTGATTTTCAAGCCGATTTTGCTTAAAATACTTGGACTCTATCGGACGCCTCATTAACCTGTGCAATTCAAAACCAAACTCGAAGCCGCTACAGCCGGTCGGATCGGACTCTGCGTCGGTCTTGACCCGGTCGTCGAAAGGATGCTGCCGCGCTTTCAGCAGTCCACGACGCCGCTCTACGACTTCTGCCTCGCTGTCGTCGAAGAGACCGCTACGCACTGCGCCGCCTTCAAGCCCAACCTCGCCTTTTTCGAGGCTTATGGCGCTTCGGGCTGGCAACAATTGGCAGACCTTGTGAAGGCTATCCCAGCCGACAAATTAGTCATCCTCGACGGCAAGCGTGGTGATATCGGCAACACCGCCAAGGCTTATGCTCGCGCGCTCTTCGACAACCTTGGCGGAGACGCCGCAACCGTCAGTCCCTATCTCGGAGCCGACTCGCTCGAGCCGTTCGTCGAACGTCCTGACCGCGGCGTCTATGTGCTTGCGGT
>VGIQ01000147.1 GCA_016867835.1 Calditrichota bacterium
CTTATAGCCCCGAACTGAATCCGGATGAGTACTTGAATAATGACATCAAGAACAACGCATCACAAAGTCATCGACCGGCCACGAAGAAGGAGCTGCAGGAGAACGTGCGATTCTATCTTCGTGTGACACAGAAACGACCGGACATAGTCAGGCGGTTCTTCAAAGCTCCCAAGGTCGCCTATGCCGCCTGAATGTGTCTATAATAAAATGACCCCATTAATAACACTGTGCAAGAAATATATCCCTATTTGTGAGGAAAAATCAACCAATAATCGGCTCTGACCGGAGCGACCAAATATCTCAGGTTGCGATCGAGTCCAGTCAACATCCTCGCTCCTCCAATAAAAAGCAAATGCACCGCTCCATGAAGATTTCTCAAGTTCCTCACTATCACTGTTCGGCTTGGAGTCAGTTACATCAGTCGTTAATGAGGCTCGTTGTGATTGCTCGGTCGCCTTTATCTTCCAAACACCACGACGAACTTGCACAACAAGGGATCCATATCCCTCTTTTCTCAAATGAGTAAGCAAATCTCTATTTAGGGTAAGGCCTGGCGTTAACCCTTTAGTATTCTTCAGGCCGCGAATAATGACCTCGCCCGCGATTTTGTCGTAATGTCGTTCCTTACCATCGGAAAGGATACTTAATGCTGCCTCGAGCCAGTTCATAGACAATCCTTACACTGTTTCCAACTGCAAACGCCCAATCTCTTCAACCGGCATCCGGCTGCTAAGATCGAGCAACTCAATCCCGACGACTCTTCCTTCGGAGTCGAAGTCCAGTATGACGCCCGGCTCAACTTCCTCAGACTCGACAATTCTCGTCTCGTCCAGCCTGAGATAAAGTGCGTCATCAACCTTATCAATTCTAAGTCTCATCTCTCTCTCTTGATGCGACGGTCGAAGAAAATGGTAACGATCTGCGGAGGCTCAACTCGTTGGCTGACTACAACTCTTAGAATTCGCCCCCCAAATTCCGGTATTCTTGCCATATAATGCAAGTTTCCCTCCGGTCCCATCTCAGTCCAATCAGGATGTTTCAATGTTTGCACAACCCAACTGCCTTCCAATTCACGCTCAATGACACGGATTCCGCGTGATGTGTAAGTTGAAAACCTGCAATTTTCATCTAAAAATTCAACGCAAACAGCCTGACAAATCCGTCCGACAAACGGCCAAAAAAGCCGCCGCCCCCCGCCATCGACGCAATCGTCACCAGCACCGATCCAAACAGGATCGAGCCCATTGCAAGAGCTTTTCCGACATCCTGTCCGCGCAATGCCGCAATCGCCCGGGCGTCCTTTGAGAGGTAGGCCGACGCCGCGAAAAGTTCCTCCCCGATCAGCGTATAGTCACACGCTGCTACAAAGAACGGTAACTGCGTCGGCATAGCCGTCCCGGCAATCTGGATCGCGCCTACATGGTTGCCGGTCTCAGCTAGAATAAGCGACTCGGCAAAGAAGGCTCCCAAATAGAAGCAGGCCGCCGGCCGCTCCCGCACCATAATCCCGTCTACGGCGGCAACATAGCCGAACTGTTCGTCGGTGACGTAGTGGACGATGGAGTCGTTATAGAAGTCGGGCCTTCCGACCGACATATACGACTCCTTGACGACTTCCCGCCCGTTCGACATCACCAGCGACCGCGAGACCGGCACGTCGAGCCGCGTCTCATACTGCGCGGTCATCTTCGCCACCGACCCGAGGATCGTCAGGCCGGCGATGGTCTGAACGTCGTCAAGGTCCTGAATTCCGGGCACAAAGAGCACTGACCGGCCCATTTCGGTGGCTCGCCCTACCGCTTCATCGACTGCCTGCAGCCCGGCTATCCTGCGTATATACATCGTCCCCCGACCAGCCAGCAGCGTGTAGTAGATCACTGCCACTATGACCAGCAGCGCAATCACCAACAGGTTGATCTTGCGCATGTCGAACCAACTCTTTTCGCTCGCGAGGTTCATCGCCGGCATCGACTCGAGGATCATCTGCAGCGCGACGGCGCGTACCATATAGTGATACTTTGACCCGTCGACAAGCCCATCATCGGTGAAGGTCGTAGTGCTGCCATCGACTGTCCCGGCCAGTTTCCAGCCGGCTTCTCCAGCCGAAGTCCGATAGATCCGATACTGCTCGAACGTGTTACTCGATTCGTGCATCGTCCACTCGAGTTCGATCCGCCCACCACCATCGTGGGGAACGTCCTTCCCGGTGAGCGACTTGAAGCCACCGGCATGCGCCACCGGCGCTTCGGTCATGGCGCTGCCGAGCATCGTGCCATCAGCCCATGCTTCAAGCCGGTAGTGCATCGTCATGAGCCCCGGATCCGCGCGATCCTCGAACTTTCGGGCTTCGCCCGGCAGATCGAAGACCGCCGCCGTATCGCCCATCAGGCCGAACCGGATAAGGCGGAACGAAAGCCTTTCCGGAGGCGTGCCGCCGAAGCCCCAGTGGAGTTCCATCCGGGTCATAATGCCGGGCGTCGTCTCGCCGGAGAAGCCGGTGACCAGCGAGTCCGCCCCGACCACGCGAATGATCGGAAGCAGACTCAACACGATGATAATAAGAAGACGTTTCATAGGGAATGAATTTATCTCAACACCGAGGACACCGAGATTAGTGAGGTTTTCCCCTGTTCTCTGTGCGCTCTCTGTTCTCTTTGTTAAACTTACTTCTCGATCACTATTGCCTTGCTCACCGCCTGCCCACCGGCTTGCAAATGCAACTGATACCATCCCGCGGGCAGGGCGGAGCCGTCCAATGTAAGTACTTCCCTTCCTGTCCCCATCCACCCCGCCGGCGCCAGGTCCCGGACGACGCGCCCGAGGGGGTCGATGAGGAGTAACGATACCTGTTTGCCGCTATTCATAGCGGCATTGCCCCAATGAATTGGGGCAAACACCACCGTCGCCCGCGAGTTGAACGGGTTAGGGAAGACATTGAGCGTAATGTCCGAAGGTGTATACGCTGGGTCGGGTTCAATGCTGTTTTCGGTCTCGCGGAATTTGAAGAGCCAGGCATCTCTCTCTTGCGCGCCGAACGAGTAAGTCATTCCAGCAGTAACAAAGCTTGCATTACCTGTTGAGGCAATACTCCACAGTCCATCATGGCTCTCTCCACCAACGATTTGTTCCCAATTCTCCTCTCCAATTTCATTAGTTCCGACTAAATAAGCATTAGCAAAACCATCTTGACCATTAGTCCAACCGACAACAATAAAACCCGCTTCAGTCAACACACAATTGCTATAATGATTCCGTCTATCTTGATTCCGAAGATTAGATCTCCAAACGGAATTGAATTCGCGATCAATTCTCATTATCCAACTGTAGCCAATATTCTCATTTTCGTCAATATGTCCTCCCAGAAGAGTGTAGCCATCTGGTGAGGAAATGATGTCATATAAATACAAATCACCGTTAGCCGTGAAATCCCGTGCGATGTCGTATTGGCCATTCTCTTGGAATTGCACTAAGTTGCCAACAGAATCAAGGAAGTCGTTTCTAACTTCTCACCACAAAGAACACCAAGAGCACATAGTCTTCCTGGTGATCTTGGTGTGCTTGGTGCTAATATCGCTTGGATTCGGCACAGTGCCTCACACCTTCCTCCAGCGACAGGAACGTCGCGTCATAGCCAGCCTCCCGAATCTTCCCCATCACCGCTTCGGTGTGGTATTGATACTTCTCTCGCATGTCTTCGGGCATATCGATGTATTCGATATTGACTGGAACGTCCATCGCCGCGCATACCGCACTTGCCAGATCGTTCCAACTGCGCGCCTGTCCCGCTCCGCAGTTGAAAATGCCGTTAACCTCCGGGTTTTCCAGCAAGTAAAGTGTCATCGCCACCGCATCTTCGACATAGATGAAATCCCGCACCTGTTCGCCGTCGGCATACTCAGGCATGTAGGACTTGAAGAGCCGGATCCGACCAGTTGCCTGCACCTGCTCGAATGCCTTGTTCACTACCGACCGCATCTCGCCCTTGTGATCCTCACCCGGGCCAAAGACGTTGAAGTACCGAATTCCTGCCACCTGTTCCAACGCCCCCGTCTCCCATGCCCAGCGGTCAAAGAGCAGTTTTGACTTGCCGTAGAGGTTAAGCGGCACCAGATGCGGGATAAGTGAGTGATCGTCGGAATACCCTTGTGACCCGTCGCCATAGGTCGCTGCGCTCGACGCATAGACAATTCGCACCCCCCGTCTCAGGCACCACCGGCACAACTCCTGCGAGTAGCGGAAGTTGTTGTCCATCAGATAGTCCTCGTCGGTCTCGGTCGTCGAACTGCACGCGCCCATGTGAATAACCAGCCGGGCGTCGTCGAATGCGCCCCCTCCCAACCGATTGCGGAAGTCAGCCTTTTCAATGTAATGCCGGAATCGCAGCAATTCAAGGTTCGCTTCCTTACCGGGGTGGTTCAAGTGATCGACGACGATAATGTCGTCTTCCCCGCGCCGGTTGAGCGCCTTCACTACATTGCTGCCGATGAACCCGGCGCCTCCGGTTACGATGAATTGCATCTCAGTTCCCTCTCCGGTAGCCGACCAGACGTGCCCAAACCGACCCAAAGTAGAGCCGGCTTTTCATCAGGACCGGCATCCGGTATTCGTCGTCGGTCAACCAAACTTGCAGCGATCCCTCGCGGCGAAAGATGCCCGACGACTGAAGGAGCGGCTCGACCACTAAACAGTCGAACGTCCCGGCTGGAGCGTCGATCCTTTCCCGGCCCAGGACTCTGACTTCGAGGTCATATGTCTTGTCGATGTCGTGCACGGCGATAAGGACCGACTGGCCCGGGATTAGTTCCCTGCGGCGAACCTCGTAGAAAGCGGTCAGAATATCGACCACGCCCGGCTTGACACTAAGAGTTTCCGGCGGATGGCTGGCTTTGCGCTGGAGCAATGCCAGACTATCGGCCGGCTGGTAGGTGACGACCTTGTCGTCCTTCCACCTGCCTTCGCGGAGCCGTTTCACATAGCGCCGCGACTGCCCGCCGGAGGTGTCGCACCACGCCTCGATACGGTCGCGTACCTTATACATTAGATCGACGGTCGGCGTCGAGCGCGCTTCGCTTACCAGTTGAAAGCAAGTTTTACCTTCGACTTCCTCGATAGACTTGATCGACATGTTCGCTTCGCCGCCAAGGATGAACTCAAAGTATATCTTGAAATCGAGCCGTTCTCCTACAGCGTACGGTGCAGCAGATGGCTCCCCCCATAGCGATGCGGGCATTAAAATCATCATTATCATCATCATCATCACAGATATTAGCATCAGTAAGAATTCTCCCCCTTGATGACCGCTGCCAGGGTAAGCGCCAGTATTTTCAAGTCGAACCAAAGCGACCAGTTTTCGACATAATAGCGATCGAACTTTGTCCGTTCCTCGATCGGGGTGTCACCGCGCAGCCCATTGACCTGAGCCCAGCCGGTCAAGCCGGCGCGAACGCGGTGCCGCTCGTGATAGCCTTCGATGCGCTCGGCGAACTGAGTGACGAATTCCGGGCGCTCGGGACGCGGTCCAACAAGGCTCATGTCACCTTTAACCACATTAAGCAGTT
>VGIQ01000148.1 GCA_016867835.1 Calditrichota bacterium
CCGGACGCCGAGCAATCAGCGGTTCCAGTTTGCGATCGATCCCGATGCGGCGCCGGGTGCGGTTCCGGTTCCTATCGAATTTGGATTTCAGTCGGTGCATCCGAACCCGTTCAATGCGCGGCTTGCGGTGCGGTTTGGGCTAGACCAGATGGGCTTTGCGCGGCTTCGATTGTTCGACGTCCTGGGCCGGGAGGCGGCGGTGTTGTTTGCGGGTCCATCGGAGCCGGCTTACCGGACGGCGGTGGTGGATGGGAATCGTCTGTCGTCGGGGGTCTATTACCTGAGGCTCGAGTCGGCCGGTCGGGTAGAGGTGCGGAAGGTGGCGCTGGTGAGGTAGAGATTGCAGGGATTTTTATACTGAGGTGTAGTCGTCGGTCAAGGGTTAATCATCATCCAGGGCTGAACATGAAACGAATCTGGCTTGCAGCAGCGCTGTCTGGTTTGGCGGTACACGCAGGCTTATGTTCTGACGAAGGCCTTACCGCCGGTCATGCAATGCAGATATCCAGGATTGACCTTTCAGGGATTACCTTGAGTGTCACACCCGAAACCATCGACCGGGTCGAGTATTCGGATGAGACCGGTCGATTTGAGCGGATGGAAATCCCCGGTGAAGGCTACTTGAGCGAGCCGGGACGGCCACTCCTGCCGGCCGTAACACGGTGGGTGATTGTACCGGGAGACAAGGCACTCGAACTGGTTGTTACTGCGTCCGAGCCAAGGCGGGAGAGCGCCAAACTTCCGCATTTTCTGGCGCTGAATGAAGATGGATCAGCAGCGGCGGCTGTCCCGCCGGACCTGCGAACAAACGGCCCCTACCCGGCTGACCTGGCCGTAATGTCGGAGCCGATTGTCATGCGCGGCGTCCGGATGGTGTCGGTGACGACCTATCCGGTGCAATACGATGCAAACTCCGAAGAATACTTAATACGCGACCGGATCGACACTGAGATTCGCTTTACGGAAGGTGAACCTGTCAATCCAGTCTTCCTGTCCCAGCGCACCCACCGGAGCGCAACCTTCCTGAAAATGATCCGTGAACTGGCACTGAACGGCGATGACGTCGGTCGCGACGACCCCGATCGCGACCATCGACCGGCCTATGTCGGGCACTATATAATAGTAGTCCCGGATGGCCTGGTACGTTATGCAGCCCCGTTCATCGAATGGCGCCGCAAGAGCGGATACAAGGTCGAGATCCTCGCGGTGCCACAGAATCGAGAACAAGACGGGAACTGGATCAAGGGGGAGATTCAGACCCGGTATAACGGCTACCTCCGCAACGGTGTCGATCCATTCGACTTCGTTATGATCGTCGGTGACCACCAGGGCGTTCCGAATGAAGCCGGTAGGATGATTGCGAATCCCAATTATGATTGGGACTATGCTTGCCTTGAAGGCAACGACCAGATGGCCGATGTTGGCATTGCAAGATGGCTGGCGGGCAATGAATCGATGATCAACCTCAACTCGACGCGGACGTTGTTGTATGAGGCTACGCCCAGATTCGATAATCCCAACTGGATGAACAAGGGGGTCGTCTTTTCGCAGCGCTGGTCCGGGACCTGGCATCCTTCAGTCCATACCAATGTTCGTTTCCTCGTCCAACACTTCAGACAGCGCGGGATGGAGGCTGCATTCTACGAAGATATGCAGAATACTGACCAGTCCGGCGCCAACGTCTCGAACTTTCTCTACCAGCAGTTCAATGCCGGCGCGAGTGTCATTGCAGGACGGGCGCAAATGGCGTCGTTCAGGATCAATAATGTCAATCCTAACGACATTTTTCCGGTCATGTTCAACTTCGCCGGGCATCAACAGAACATCACCTGGCTCGCGTTACGAACCTATGTCAATAATCGAGCAGTCGGACCGGTGGCGGCAACGAATGTCTATGAGAACCAGATGACTTATCTCAACAACCTGATGTGGATTGAGGCTGTTAATGGACACCTTCTTAAGGATTTGCCATTCGGTTGGACACGAGTCTATGTGATGCTCGGCGCCAGCCAATATCTCGGCAACAACTTCGGTAGTATTCAGACTGTGAATGTCCGGACGTGTTACTATGGTGATCCCGGACTGCAATCGTGGTTTGGTGTTCCGCGTCGGATCGAGGCTGAAGTCGAAGGTGTTGTAAACACAGCGATGCGGCGACTCGACCTCCGCGTGACTGATGTGCAGAACGATGATCCCGTTGCTGGCGCACAAGTAACGGTATATGCTCCCGGCGACATGCCAGCCTACGACAGCAATGACTACCCAGCCTACAATGGAATGCAATGGTGGACGATGGGAACGGACGAAGATGGCTATGCACGTTTTGTTTTCGACAACGATGTGACGTTCGTACCGAATACAAACGTCTTTTATACGGTAACGGGCCGCACCATCAAACCGCTCTTTTCAGATGCGGTGCTGCGCGCTCCCACAACAGGTTTGGTTGTCCGTAATCACGCATTTGCCGAATTGGAAGGCAATGGCGACGGCGAGCCGAATCCCGGTGAAGTCCATGCCTTGGATTTGACCGTTATGAATGTCGGAAATCGCGCGCTTGAGGATATTGTCTTACACCTCTCGACGGATTCGCCCTATGTCACGGCTGTGGTCGATGAGGTGCGGATTGGGAGCATAGAAGCGCGCGGGGAGGTTCAAGTCGAAGGCGCGCGTATTGCCATTCAGCCCGGATGCCCGGATGGCGCGACCCGGCCGATCACGAGACCGGTTGTCAACCTACGATTTGAGAGCGGTAACTCATCTTGGGCGAGTGCCATAACCTTGACTCCACGAGCGCCAAATCTCGAGTTGCTCAGGGTCGTTGGTGGCGAAGTCGTCGTCGATACGGTGTTCAATCTGAATCTGGAGATACGCAACATCGGCTCGGTGCCGACAGGCCCCTTGCGAGGTCAGGTGCGCACCCTGGCCGGGGGTATAAGTTTGATTACCCCTAACGTCACGTTTTCGGCTATTGAGCCGGGTGATACGGCCCGCATCAGCGGCGACCTGCCGATGCTGGCTGGCAGTCGCGTCGTCCCGCCGGGATTCGTTAATGCGATGGAGTTGATCCTCTTTGATGACAACGACTTCCGGGATACGTTGGACTTCACGTTGCGCATCGCCACGCCCCGCTCTTCGGATGTGCCGCTTGGCCCCGACGCCTATGGCTACATCTGTTTCGACGATACCGATCAACGTTGGGACTCGGCTCCAGATTATGATTGGATTGAGATCGACCTGCGCGAAGATGGAAGGCGGTTCGACGGGCGACGCATTGATTACTCAAATCAGGAGTTTGCCGATATTGGTGAAGCGGCGCTGGTGCAACTGCCCTTCGACCTGACATTCTATGGCGAGCGCTATGATCGCATCACAGTAGTGACGAATGGCTATATCACAGTAGGAGATCAGCGTCCGTCGGTCAACTTCCTTAACTGGCCGATGGAACGTGCCATTGGCGCTGGCGCCGGGGTCATTGCGCCACTGTGGGACTGGCTCGATCTGGCACAGAACGGTCGCGTCTATACCTTCTTTGACGAGGATCAAGGCCGGTTTATCGTTGAGTGGGCGAGGATGAACTATTATCAGAACAACCAGATCGAACTGACGTTTCAAGTAGTTCTTTACGATCCTGAAGTCTGGACAACCCCCACCGGCGACTCGCAGATCCTCTTCCAGTACCGCAACTTTACTGCAGCGCAGGGCAATTCGGATAATCCTTACGCTTCAGTAGGAATTTCCAGCCCGGATGGCACAACCGGTATTGGCTACTCCTACGGCAACTCCTATCCGACGGCGGCAACACCTATTGCAGCCCGACGGGCGTTGCTCTTCCAGGCTTCTCCCTCCTTTCGTCAGGGAATCGTCTATGGCTATGTAACCGATCATGCCACCGGAACGCCCGTTCCCGATGCGGTTGTCTTCACCGGACATGGCTTCGCATCGATAACTGACGAAGCGGGATTCTATCGCATCAATCCTGCATTGGCCGAAGCGCCCTTCAGGATCATCGCCAAGAAGCAGGGTTACAACGATTCGACTTATACCGACCAACGGGTTGCCGAAGGCGACAGCATCCAGATCGATTTCGACCTGCTTCATCCCGAGATTATGCCTTCCCAGGCGAATTTCTGGTGGAGAATGGACTCGGGTATGGTTCATCAGATTCCCTTCAGCATTTTCAATGCCGGGAATGGGTCGTTGACCTGGAGTGCCGAGAAGCGTCTGCCAGGCGATGCCAACGCCCGGCCTTGGGAGTTTCGTCGCAGTTACGATGTTGGCGCCCGCACCCGCGACGACCGCATCGAAGGCGTCGTCTTTGCCCAGGAGAAGTTCTACTGCGCCGGCGCCAGCAACCTCGCCGGGCAGGATACCACCAACTATATCTGGGTCTTCGACCGCGAAGGCGCATTGATCGACACCCTGACACAACCGGGTCGGTCAACCTACGGGATGAAGAACCTCGCCTGGGACGGCAACTGGCTCTGGGGCGGGCAGTCCACCGGTGACGCCAACGTCTATGCCATCCACCCCGAAACCGGGGAGGAACTTCGTCGCTGGTCAGGGCCTTTCAATCCGAACACTGGAGTCGTCTGGGATAATAGCGAGGGTCGGTTGTGGGTATGCAGTCAGTCATCGGCTTCTATTGTTGCCTATGACATTGATGGAAACCGGCTGGGACCAACATTGAACAAGCGTCCGTTTCGCATTGCCGGTATGGCTTGGTGGCCGGAAGATCCGGATGGCTTCCCGCTATACTTCATTCATTCAGCGGGACTCAACGACGACCGTGTTTACAAGATGAACCCGACGACGGGCGATACCATGTACGTAACCAACGTCCTTCCGCAGAATGCGACGGGGGCTTTAGGTGCCTATATTATCAATACGTTCGACATCTACAGTTGGGTCTTCATGGTGGTCGCCAATGTGCCGCGTGACCTGGGGGGCGACCGGATCGACATCTATCAACTGGACGGTCGAAAGGACTGGATCGACCTCGATGTCTGGTCGGGGGTGCTCGAGCCGATGAGTGCACAGGAGTTTGTGCTGACGCTTAACTCAGACGAACTGCCGGATACTCTCTTCGAGGGGGAGATTTTCTTTCGGCACAATGCATCGGGCGGTCAACTGCAACTGCCCATAACACTCGATGTGATCGGCGAGATGGCGCCGGAGCCCTTTGATTTGGTCGTGCCGGAGAATGGATCGCGGTTCAGGGCACTTCCCTATTTGGATGACACGTTGCGCGTCCCAGCAATCCGGTTTGGCTGGCTGCCGTCGTTTGACTGGAATCATGATCAAGCGATCACTTATCGCTTGTCGCTCTATGCCGGAGGCGACTCGGTTGTAACCTGGAGCGCGGACACAACGAAGGTATTGCTTCTCGATACCCTGGGACTTCCCTTCGAACTCAACGTCCCTATCGAATGGGTTGTGATGGCGCACTCCGCCAATGAGTTCACACCGAGCAACCAACGGTTTGCGTTTGTCGTCGA
>VGIQ01000149.1 GCA_016867835.1 Calditrichota bacterium
CGAGCGAGTCGCCGGTGAAATCGGCTATCTCGAAAACCTCAGGGCGCTGATAATTGTGCGCCAGAAGAACCGCATTGCGCTCCCGCTTTAGGGACTCGATGCGGTCGAGTTGACCGGCCAGACGGTCGCAAACTTCGAGAGTATAGTAGTCAGGATCGGCGCGCCGTAATCTCTCCCGGAGCGCCATCGGATCGAACATTCTCAGCCTTGTGCCGGGTGGACCGGCCTCGCTTGAACTCTAACTATTGCCAAACCGCCACTGGACGTCGTTCCAGTTGACAACGTTCATGAAGGCCTTGGTATATTCAGCCCGGCGGTTCTGATACTTCAGATAATAGGCGTGCTCCCAGACGTCGAGCACAAGCAGTGGCGTTACGCTCCACTGCGAAAGATTCTGGTGCTTCTCGGACTGGAGGATGACCAGTTGCTGGGCGCCTTGCTGCTGGCGGGCGAGTATCGCCCAGCCTGAACCCTCGACAGCATTAGCCGCTGCGAGGAAGTGTGCCTTGAAGGCGTCAAACGATCCGAAATCGCGGACGATCGCCGTTGCAAGATCGCCGGTTGGGGCGCCGCCATTGGGGCTCATATTCTGCCAAAAGATGCAATGCAAAAAGTGTCCCGCGCCATGAAAAGCCGCTTCGCGCGACCAGTGTTTCACAAGGGCAAAGTCCCCGGTTTCGCGAGCCGAGGCCAGTTTCGCTTCGGCGTTGTTCAAGCCATCGACATAGGCCTTATGATGCAGGTCGTGGTGGAGGTGCATCGTCTGCGCGTCGATGTGCGGTTCGAGCGCCTCATAAGGATAAGGCAAATCCGGCAGCGTGTGAGGCAAAGTTATGTTCTCCCCTTAAATATTGTTTTATCGGGTGCAGCGTGCTCCGGACTTCCCGGCAGCAACTTGCACTCCTTACCCATAAGACGAATCCTAAAGGTCTTCGTTGGCCGCTTAACCGCCAAATCGTCAGTTTGGAGTCGAATTCGCACTCCGGGCTTGCTTCGGCCTTGTCAAATGATCGCCTCCCAACAGCAACAGCGACAATCCCAGCCCGACGAAGATCGGCTCAATGGTGAACGGAAAGGTCGGCACTGCCACCGTGCCCCGCACCAGAAACCATATTCCCACCACCGCCGGAGCCGCAAGCATATTGTGGATCGCCCAAACGGGGCGGAACTTCCAGCGGACGTTGTAAGAAAGTGCCAACGGCAACAGAAGCCCCGGCGTTCCAAGCGATCCCAACTTATGCCAGATTTCAACGACCGATTCACTCCAGAGCGCAATGCCTACAGCAAGACCGGCGGATAGTGCCAATCCGACTCGGGTCAAAGGCACCTCGTCGATCCTGCCGGCAAGCCGTTTCCACCGGCCCAAAAGGTCGTGCGCAAGGGTCGAGGCTGCGAGCAGACTGTTCGAATCGACAGTCGATTGGATCGTCGCCACCATCCCCACCAGAAAAAGACCTTTCAGTCCATAGGGCAAGGCAGCCTCACCCAAAAGCGGAAAGGCGTCGATCCCGGAGCGGCCCGGCCCCAGTATGGCCCTTGCGTAGAGTCCGGCGGTCGTCGTCATTAGGTCGAAAAGGAACCAAAGCGGAATTGAGAGGATGATCCCTCTTCGCGCCACTTCTGGCGTACGAGCAGCAAAGGCGCGCTGGTAAAAGGACGGCTCTATCAGTGCCGCCAGCGCAATAAAATACCAACTTATAATATAGCCGGTAGAATTGCCGCCGTGCCATCGGAAATGATCAGCCGGGACGTTCGCCTTAAGAAACTCCCATCCACCATAGTTTGCGATCAGCAACCCAACCACTATCGCAAAGACAACATACATCAAGACAAACTGGAGCCAATCAGTTCGGACGTCAGATTTGAATCCGCCAACCGCGATATAGGCCGTCGAGACGACCGCCGAAATTACGACGCCGATTGCCAGCGACAGCCCGAAGATAAGGTTGATCAGCACCCCCAGCATCAGGATATAGGCTGCCGGAACAGTCATCACGAAGACCCACGACGCACCGACCATCGCTGGTCCATTGCCATAGGAGAGGCGAAACTGGTCGGGGATGGTCAGGAGCCGCGAGCTACTGGCTCGGCCGGCAATGACGAGAGCAAAGATGAACGCCGCAAGGTAATAGGGAACGCCGAATACGAGCCAGTTGGAAAGTCCATACTTGTAGGAATACTCCCCAACGCCCAGGATTCCACCATACCAGGTTGAGACAGTTGTGGCAATCAGGGAGGGAAGAGTCAGCCTGCGTCCGCCAACGAGGAAGCCTTCAATGGTCGAGCGCTCTTCGCGACTCGCCTTGAGAGATAGCCCAATGATGAAGAAGAGGTAGGCGGCCAGAATGGCCAGGTCGATGTTATGGAGTATCAAGTGCCAAGTATCAAGTAGCAAGCGCAGGCCGGAGAGAGGATCTGCCCGAATGCCAGTCGCGCAGTCGAGGACGGATGCCCGGATTGCAATCTGCAATTCTCAATCGGCAATTCGCGGTCTTCACTTGTTTCTCTTCTTCCACCACGACTCAAGCCGTTCCTTGATCGCTTTCTCCGACCCGGCTTCGGTCGGACGGTAGTAGATTCGCTCCTCCAGGCCTTCCGGCAAATGCGTCTGCCCCGAAAAGCCGCCATGATCGTGATCATACTGATAACCTTTGCCATAGCCCTGCGACTTCATTAAGCCGGTTACTGCGTTACGTAAATGAAGCGGCACTGGGCGGTCGGGATCTGACTTCACATCGGCCTGAGCCTCCATAAGAGCGACATAGGAGGCATTGCTCTTGGGCGAGGCGGCGAGGTAAGTCACCGCCTGGGCTAGATTGAGCCGGGCTTCGGGCATCCCAATGAAGTGGCAGGCTTGATAGCAAGCCACCGCCAACACCAGAGCGTTCGGATTGGCATTGCCAATATCTTCGCTGGCTAGAACCACCATCCGGCGCGCAATAAACAGCGGGTCTTCTCCGGCGTCGAGCATTCGGGCGAGGTAGTAAAGCGCCGCATCGGGATCGCTGCCGCGAAGCGATTTAATGAACGCGCTGATGACATCATAATGATACTCCCCTTTCTTGTCATAACGGCCGCGACGTTCCATTAGGGCGCGCTCGACCAGAGCGGGCATGATCCGGGACGCTTCAGATTCACTATCGCTTTCGGATAAGGAAAGTTCAACGGCTACTTCAAGGCCGTTGAGGGCTACCCGGGCATCGCCGCCGGAATAGTCCGAAAGTGCTTCCAGAGCCTCGTCCGATAGCGAAACCCCTGCACTCCGCAGATCTTCATCGCCGGCTATAGCGCGCTCGATAATGGCCTTGATGTGCGCCGATTGCAACGGCTGAAATCGAAAGACCCGGCAGCGCGACAGGAGAGGGCCGATCACCTCAAATGAGGGGTTTTCGGTCGTGGCCCCAATCAGGATTATGGTTCCATCTTCGACCGAAGGCAGGAGCGCATCCTGCTGGCTCTTCGACCAGCGGTGAATCTCGTCGATGAAAAGGATCGTCTTCAGCCCGAGGCTGCGCACCGCCAAGGCTTGCTCGATGATCTTGCGCAGTTCGGGCAAGCCGCTTGAGACCGCCGACATTTGGACAAACTCAGACCTGGTGATACGCGCAATGATGCGCGCCAGCGTCGTCTTGCCCGAGCCGGGCTCGCCCCAGAAGATCATCGACGGGAGGTGGTCGCGCTCGATCAACTTGCGCAGGAGACCGTCCGGCCCGAGGAGATGCTCCTGCCCAAAGAACTCCTCGAGCGTAGCCGGCCGCATTCGTTCGGCAAGGGGGGTCACATTGAGCGGCGGTAGTGGGTAAGGTTAATCGAAGTTACGCCAATACTCAGAAGGTGTCGAAACAGAACGGAATCGATGGTGATGATGCAAAAACCCATACGTCCAAGTAGAATCAGATCTGAATAAGATGTGAGCCCAGAAGAACCGCTGACTCTCGGAACCTTTTGTTAACTGGTTATGTCCTGGTGACGCCACTTGCAGCAATGAGATGTCTATCTCTTTCGCAGAAGTCCCTTGGCTCGCCTTCGGTTGACACCCGGCAAAGTGTCACTTAGCATTTCATCTGAATAAGATACGAAATGGATGGAATCGACTCAAGCCCCCCCCTTCCGCACCCTGAACAGCAGCGCCGTCCAGGTCGCGTCGATCGAACAGACCTTGTAATCGACCAGCCCGGCGGCGAGCCCGGCAAGTTGGACGGTGCGCTGCGTCGGATTGGCGGGTTGCTTTCCAACCGCCTTGCGCGACGCTATCCAGATCGGCGACCGGCGCGCTGCCTCAACCGCCATAGGCATCCCCGCATCAAGGTCGCTCGCATCCCGGACGAACCACAAGCAAAGTTGTAGATTATCAGGTGCCGTCTTATGATCGGCAATCGTTTGGAGCGGCTCGCATATCGCTCCGTTAGGCAATGCCTGCAATAGAGTCTCCGGAATCAAATCGCCATTGATGAGGCCGACCTGCATCCCCGGCTTGATGCCTAACTTCTCCACTGCCGATCGGTGCGCAAACGGATCGAACACCGAGCCGGGCACATAGGGGTCAGACCCAAGCGGCTTGGTGTCCCGAAGGGCTGCGTTCAGTTCGTCCCACCCGACGCAAACGGCATCCGGCAGCAGTGCCTTGATCTTTCCCTGCCATTCGGGTGTCCCCCCGACAAAGAGGATCGGAATCCTCCGGGTGCCTTTGCGGATGCGCACTTGCAGCGCAAAGTCCCGGCTTTTGGATGGCGACCGGTCGAGACTGAAGACTAATGCCAGGGGCGAAACTTGCTCCAACTCCTTAAGAAAAGAGAGGCTTGCCGGAAACATTGCGATGGCAGGATACTCCATTTGGGACGCAAGAACCAGAGCCTCCTCCCGGTTCCAATGGATCAGCACCACCTTGCGACCCAGGTGAGGAGAATCTATCGCCTCAGAATGTTGGTGTATAACCATCTGAATAATATAACGCAGTTGACAGGCATAGTGTCTAATCGCTGCATAAAGCACTCCCAGACACCCCTTGCCTGTTTGTATTAGTCATTTGGGCGGGTTGAACTCAGGAACCCTCGAGTCCCAGCCGCCCGCCGCTTCGTATATTTAGGCATGTCCCTTCTACGGATCAACAACCTCACCATGGAGTTCGGCGGGCAGCGGTTGATGACCGGGCTGAATGCCGAACTGAACGCCGGCGACCACATCGGCCTCGTAGGCCCGAACGGCACCGGCAAGACGACACTCCTGCGGGTTATCATGCGCGAACTGGAGCCTGCCGGCGGACATATCGCCGTGCTGCCGGGTTTGCGCATCGGCTACCTCCCACAACAGGTCGATTATCCGGCTGGAATGACCGCGCGTGAAGTTGTTAGCGGTGGGCTTGGTGCGCTGCAAGGACTCGCAA
>VGIQ01000150.1 GCA_016867835.1 Calditrichota bacterium
TGACCATTTTCGGTCGGTCTTCGGAGGCGCCTTTGGCGGGGATGTCTTCGGGCGGGGTGGAGGCACTCGCGGCCGCAGCACACCCAAAGGCGCAGATCTTAGCATTGAATTGTCTCTTACCCTTGAAGAGATCGCTGAAGGGACAACTAAGAAGGTCAAGGTGCGTTTCCAGAAGCCGTGCGACACCTGCAACGGCAGCGGTTCGCGCGACGGCCGGGTGGAGGTCTGTCCGCGCTGCAACGGCTCAGGCAAAGTGCGCCACGTCGCCGACTCCTTCTTCGGACGCGTCGTCAATGTAACGACCTGCTCGCTCTGCGGCGGTGAAGGCCGGGTGGCTCGCGAGGCGTGTCCAACCTGCAGCGGCCAGGGGCTCGTGCGCGACGAGAAGACCATCCAGGTTCGCGTCCCACCGGGGGTTGCATCAGGCAATTACCTTCGTCTTTCCGGAGAGGGCAACGCCGCGCCACGCGGCGGCCGGGCGGGCGACATCCTCGTTCACTTTGTCGAAACCGAGCACGACCTTTTTACCCGGCATGGCGACGACGTGCTCTATGAAATGGAGATCACATACCCTCAAGCGGTGCTTGGCGACGCTTTCGACGTTCCGACACTGGGCGGCAACGTTCGTCTCACGATACCGCCCGGGACGCCGCCCGGCAAACTCTTCCGTCTGAAAGGCAAGGGGATTGCTCATCTCAACAGCCCCGGACGCGGCGACCAGATCGTCCGGGTTACCATCCACGTCCCTAAGAAAGTAGGCGCACGGGAACGCAAGTTGCTCGAGGAGTTAGCCGGCCCGAGCACCGGCGGCGTCGATGACGACAAACCCTTCTTTCACAAAGTGAAGGATATCTTCCGGTAGCAACCGGACAGCAGCGATGAGCATCGGGGGTCGAATCCGGGAGTGGCGAAACAACGTTATCGGCGCCTGGCGAGGTCTGGCGTTCACTACCATCGAGCGACGGGCGATTCAGGTGCTGATTGCGATGATCCTCATTGGATCAACTTTGCGTTATCTTCGCGAGCGGCGACTGGCAGAAGGTCTGACACTCATTGCTTCCGAAGCCGCGGCAGATTCGGTGCAGAGGTCGCAGGAAACGTCGCCCTCACTTTCCGGGCAGGCAGCCTCGCGAGAGGCTATCGACCTGAACCGCGCCGATGCGACGGATCTTGAGTCTTTGCCCGGCATCGGGCCGAAGAAGGCAGCGCTTATACTGGAGTTGCGATCCAGACGAGGCGGGTTCAGGTCGGTGGATGAATTGAAAGACGTCAAGGGCATCGGCGCCAAGACGTTGGAGCGACTGAAGCCGCTGGTTACTTTGGGAAGGGTTGAATGACCGCGCTTGCAACGCAGACTTCAAGTTGCCATTAAACGGCAAATCCCCACTAATTAAACAGACAGTATCACCCGAGTTCTTTAATGTCCGAATCCCGTGCGACCGGTTCGTCCGGCTCCATCGTCCTGCAGATTGCGATAGGCGTTCTTGCGATCATCCTGCTGACCTCGATCCTCTATCCAAAGCATCTCTGGAAATTGCAAGCCCGGGAGGAGGCACTCTGCCGCGACCGGATGGAGAACCTCCTCTATGCGGCTCAATTTCACGCCCGAACCCTCCGGCAGCACTCGGACGATCTCGCCGCACAGGTCTCTTTCGCCGGGCAGACCGAGACCATCGTCCCGGCACCGCACTTCAAAGCGGACCGTCTCACCCGCGAAGACTCCGGCATCGACTCTTTCCAGATTGAATTCACCGATCCGTTCCTTCAATTCAACCATTATGAACGTCGGTTAGCCATCGACTATCCGGCCGGGCGGAAGGCTGACTTTGGCCCCGACTCGGTCGTCTTGAGCGTTCAGCCCAAGGCGCGTTTTCCCTTTGCGCCGGTCTCAAAATGTATCTTCGCCGCCGATGTGCCGATTACAGCCGTCATCGACGACCGGGGGGATCAAGGTTGTTTCGCTCTGATTGGCGCACAGGGTCGGATCCGAATGACCCAGATCCTTGGCGACCCTATCTCCGTCAAGGCGTCCGATTACATCTTCTTCATTGATACGAAGAGCCTTGAAAAGTGTCCCACAACCGGGACTCCCTATCCGGCACGGGTAAACGTCAAACTTGCCACCGAAGCGCTGATTGAGATGATGCTGGAGAAGAGCCCGCCCGTCGAACCTGTCAGCCGGTCGCGCATGCTGGCATCCAACGTCGTCTATCGCCTCTTGAAGGAGGCTGACGGGGCCACCAAGCGGGCGTTGCTCGAAGCGAAGACGATGGAGATCGTAGAAGACTCGCTGCTTAGTATCGAGTCACATCGGTTCCTCGATTCGACTGCTTCCAATCTGAATCGGGAAGGCATGGCCCAACTGGCGCAGGCTATAAACGACAGCACCCTCGAAGCGCATCCCTCCATCGAGGGAGACCAGAAGGTGCGTTGGGAAAAGATCCGCGATGCGGTCTATGACCGTATGAACTTGCTCAAGGTCGATTCAGCTTTCGGTGCCCTACGCGATGGAATTGTCAACCGTATGCGGGACCATATAGTGGCGCGGGAGTTTGATGTGGCGCTCAAACGGGTGCGGAAGGAAGGCCGGTTCGCAATCGTTGAAGGCGGCACCGTGAGCACTACTTCGGACTCGATTGCCTACTACGCCAACCCGGACCTGATCCGCAGCCGGCTCATACACGAGCGCACCGACAGCATCACTGCGGCACACCTGAACCGCGGCGACGTGCAGGACTTGCTTGAACACCTCGCGCGACGAGAGATTTACCGCACTGCAAGAGTCGATTCAACCGGCATCGACATCCATTGCCCCATCGAAGGCGAGTTTCTAAAGGCTGACCGGTCGCTATTCGACCGCATCTTCTCCGTCGGTGGAACGGCCAACCACGGTCAGGTCCATAACGGCGACCTCTCCTGGAGCGAAAAAAGATAACCGGAGGCAGTATGGCGGACGTCTTTGTCGTTACCTGGAGCGAGGCTGCGCTCGAACTCCGTCGCATCCCCAGCGAAGGAACCTGGAGCGATAGTTCCGAACTGGTCGGAAGTCTCCCGATTACCCGGCCCACTCGCATTTCCAGACTTGACGATCCGGCTTCGGGCGGTCAGTTGGGAGCCGTCCTGCACGACCTCCTGGCTGAAGTTGACCTTAGTCTCCCCTGCTGGCTACTGATGCCGCGGGGTTGGGCGTTCGAGTTTGACGTGCAAGCACCTCAACTGCCAACCGACGAAGAGCAACTCGAGCAGTTGCGTTGGGAAACGACCGCCCGTCTCGCCGAGCATTTCGAGGAATTCCGCTTCATTTTCACACCTTCCGGTAGAAATGGAGCCTACCGTGTCGTCGCCGCCCGGAGTGAACTCATCGACCGTTACATGGCAGCCGCCCACGTAGCCGGTATCGAGATCGCAGGTATAGGGTATGAACCGTCCGCGGGAGAGGTTTATTCGTTCGAGATTCCGCTTGACTTGCGAGATGCGATTCCGGTGGTCGATGAAGAGTCCGAGAGCCTGGCTCCAACTTTAGCCAAGCGCCAAATCACGGTGAAGCCGGCTTGGGCGGCAGTCATTCTCGTTGCAGCACTGGGTGCCGGCGCGTTCTATCTCTACTGGCCGCCGGTCAAGCCCCAAGTAGCCACTTTGACGCCTGCGACATCAGATCCATCGGTTACCGCTTCGACTCCAATGCCATTGTCCCCCTCCCAATCCAGCCCGACCAAGACTTCATCTAAGCCCGATCAGGAAATAGCCGCCCAGCCTCCCACCAAAGAGGCGCCAACGGCTTCGATTATAGCTACCCCGGACGTGGCAGGTTCAAAGGCGAAGGTCATCGAAAAAACTGCTGCATCCATCACGGCGACACCGACACCGTCTCAATCGAAGCCGGTCGCAACAACTCCGCAGCAGAAGCCGTTAACTGCCGGTTCCGAGTCGCCACTCCGCCAGTTCGTTTCATTGTTGCCGTCCGGTGCAAAGGTCTCGCTGGCGGTGATAAGCGCTTCAGGAACACTGATAGAAGTGCTTGACCTCGCCGATGAGCCCGCCTATTTGGCTGCGTTGAAAACGCGCCCGGAACTGACATCCGTGGCGGTGGCAGGCCGGTATTCCACAGGGATTGGCAGGGCTGTCGTCGTCAGGTCGGCAGCAGCACTTTCGCAGTCGAGCGTCGGCCGCGATCCATCTGCCTTCGAGCGGGTAGCACGTGAAGCCGGCCTGACGGCTCGAGGAAGAACCGCCGGCGGTTCTATGGAGGCTGCATTGCGCTGCGTCGATGCCCTCTACCGGACACCCGGCATTGCCAAGGTGACGCTGGCACGCTCCGGCAGCGAGTGGTCGGTAACGGTTCAGTAACCTCAGCATGCCGCGCATCGTAGGGGGGGCCGCCAAAGGCCGGAGGTTAAAGGCACCTCACGACGGAGTCCGTCCGGCGACCGCCCGGGCGCGTCAGGCACTGTTCGATTACCTGGCGCAGGTAATACCGGGAGCGAATGTGCTCGATCTCTACTGCGGTTCCGGCGGTCTAGGCATTGAGGCTCTTTCGCGAGGCGCGGCACACGTCCACTTCGTCGATATCTCGCACAAATCCCTCCATTACGCCCGTGAAAACGTTGCCCTTTGCGGCTTCGACGACCGTGCCTGGTTCACCCTCAAGGATGTCTATCGCTTTCTGCATCAGTGCCGGGAGGAAGGGACCGGCCCGTTCGATCTAATCTTCGCCGCGCCGCCTTATAGACAAGCCGAGCCGGAGCGTATTCTCGACGAAGTGGTTGCTTCAGAAGTGTTGAATACCGGTGGGTTGATCTGCCTGGAATATTCCCGCCATACCGCAGCGCCGCGGATGGAGGAATCGTCGCCGCTCACTCTCGATCGACGAAAGGTCTATGGCGAGTCCGTGGTTGAGGTGTGGGAACGAGTCCGTTAAGAGACTCGCGTATCCTGAAGGTCTTACGCACAGTGGGCGGGATAAATCCCGCCCACCAAGTTCAATAGTTTCCTTAGTTTGCTCACAATTCCCAAGTCAAGGGTACTCATACAAAGGAAACCTTCCCGACAGTTCCGATGTCTTCGCTGCAGCGCGGGCTATTAATGCGTCGTCGGCAAGGTTCTCCAGCACCTCCGCAATGATCCGACCGATCGTCCGCATTTCATCTTCCTTCATTCCGCGTGTTGTGAGCGCCGGAGTGCCGATTCGAACTCCCGATGTAACGAACGGCTTTTGCGGGTCGTTCGGCACCATATTCTTGTTGACCGTAATCCCTGCGCACTCGAGCGCTGCAGATG
>VGIQ01000151.1 GCA_016867835.1 Calditrichota bacterium
AAATGACGAGGATTGTTATTAGCGAAGTACCAAGTCGAATCGCGGTTGCTGACGATGAACAGTTGCACGAAGCAAAGCAAGGTGCGTGTGTAACCGTTGCCGGGATCGTTCTTGTATTCGACGATTTGCTCCATTGCGCGGCGTGGGTTGATGCCGAGAGTTTTCAGTTCGATCTGCACTACTGGCATGCCATTGATGAGCAAGATTACATCATAGCGGTGGTGGCTGTTGTCGGTGTTGATGCGGAGTTGGTGGATAACCTCGAAGCTGTTTTTGCACCAGTCCTTGATGTTGACCAGCGTATAGTTGAGCGGCGTGCCGTCGTCGCGGGTGAAATCGTTGATTGTCCGAAGCATGCGCGCGGCGGCGAACACGTCGGCGGTGACGATCTCATCCAGCAGCCGCTGAAACTCGGCATCGGTGAGATGGACACGGTTGAGTGCCTCGAACTTCTCGCGGAAGTTCCGCTCCAACATCGCGCGGTCACGTATTTCCGGGCGATAGGTGTATTTGAGTTCGCCCAATCTTGCGATTAGTAGCTGTTCGAGTTCTTGCTCGGTCATCTTTTCTTCATTTCGAATGCGATTGGGCTTTCTGTTTTTCGTTTCGCTTCAAGGGATCGCGCACACGCGCCGTTGCGACATGTCCACGTCATGGACACATCCCCAAGATACGTCCAATAACTGGCAAAACGTGGACGCATAATGCGGGAGGGCTCGGTCATCTCTTGGAAAGCAGATCGAAAAGCCCGACATTCAGGTATAGTGTCTCCCGGCCGATCTTCTGGCTCTTCAAGATACCGGTCCTTTCAAGTTGCCTCAAATAAACGGCAGCGGTCTTGCGCTCCGCCAACCCAGCCTCAACCAACACCTGAGTCTTCGTATATGGCTGGCGGAAGATTAGTTCAATCAGTTCCTTTGAATAGGCGCGGGGCGGAAGCTCCTTCTTGGCTCGCCCCATAGTTTCGAACATCAGTTCGCGTATGGCCAGTATCTTTTTCCTGGTGAAACTCGCGGTTTCCTGAACCGCCTCAAGCATGAATAGAATCCAAGGCTCCCACAGCCCTTTCTCTGTGACAGCTCGTAGCGACCGGTAATATTCATTCTTTCGGTAAATGATCGCTTTGCTGAGATAGAGAACCGGCAGGTCGAGCAGTTTATTCAAGGCAAGGAATAGAATGTTGATAATCCGGCCGGTCCGACCGTTGCCGTCGGAGAAGGGATGGATAGCTTCAAACTGATAGTGAACGATAGCCATCTTGATCAATGGATCGAGCGCGTCATCAAGATGAATGAAGTCTTCGAGATTCTTTAGTTTGTCCCGAATGACCGATTCGCCTTCGGGCGGCGTGTAGATAACTTCACCCGTTGAGGCATTGGAGATCGTCGTGCCTGGCGTGTTCCTGAGGCCGGCCTGATTGCCCTTGATGATCTGGACGATCTTCACAAAGAGATTGGTCGAGAGAATCGGCCGCTTCTGTAACGAGTTGAATCCCGACCATAGTGCTTCCCGATACCGCAAAACCTCTCTGGTCGCCGAATCAACTGTGCTAGATTTCACTGCAAAGGCCTGGAATAGCGCGTCGTTTGTGGTGACAATGTTTTCAATCGCCGAGCTATCCTTGGCTTCCTGGAGGATCAGGGAATCTACAAGGACGGCTTGATTAGGAATGGTTGCGCCAAGCCCTTTCAATTCGGCCAAAGCCCGTCCAGCTTGGATTGCCTTGCGCAGGATAGGCTTGGATTCGACGTCCGCCTTCGGTGGTAACGACGGGAGATCGTTGAACGCTTTACGAGGATCAAAGGTCAATTCAGCTATTCTCATCGCTGAAGAACTCGTCCAACAAGTCCCTGCCCTGTTCACCCATCGTTTCAAGCAATTGCTTGACCTGGCGCAGTGCCAACCGGGATGGCGTTGTCTTCCCATTTTCCCAACGATTTATCGAAGGGAAAGTCACGCCGATTTTGGCTGCAAATCGCTCCTGACTGAGGCCGGTTCGTTGGCGAACAGTGCGGATCAAACGCGGGTAGTCCTTCCCCACTTTCAAGCGCTTTGAGGCTCCATTTGATTGTGTGTTTGGGATTGAATGATTGATATGGCAGACTATATAAGTATAGCGAAGAATGGGCAGCGAGTCAAGTCATTTTGGCCGCTGGACAACCATGATCCGACGCAACAAGAGAGCAGCCGTTGCCGGCTGCTCTCTTGCGGGTGGCTGGGCTTTCAGGCGCTCAGCAGCCTCGCCATCTCCTCCTTTGACCGCAGGCGGGAGATGTGGAGTTCCTTGACCCGGTCGAAGAGCGCCTTGCCCTTCAGCAGAGCCAAGTCCTCACCCGGATTCATCGCCTTGATGATCCTGCAGAAGTCGGCCTTGGTGCGGGCGACGCTCACCCCGCGCTGCTTCGCCAAGGCCCAGAGTTCCTTGACGGTCATCTTGGAGACCTCGGTTGTGGTCTCGCCGGTTTCACCGGATCCACTCTCGCAGATCCTGGTCATCTGGTGGGCGCTAGCGTCGGAAGACCCAATTCCTCTTGGCTGCCCAAATTCTATAACGCACTCAACGGATTCTGCTGGGCATCGCGCGCCTGTCCCGCACCGAATCCCATCTTCTTCTCCGCTTCCCGCCAACTGCCTCACTTCGACTTGCATTCGCCGCTAACGGCACCGCACCTTCGTCGCATAACAAAGTCGTTATCCGACAAGAGGTTAAGCGGGATTCCTATGTTCGCCATCCAACAGGGACGCTTCGGCGTCGAAATCGAAACCGCCGGCGTCGATAGAGTCCGGATCGCCGAATCCGTAGCCGCTTCCACCGGCGGCACCATCACCGCCACCCATCATTCCACCTACGACGCCACTATCATCACCGACGACCAGGGGCGCCAGTGGAAAGTCCAAAACGACTCGTCCATCGCCATTGTCAACGGCCATCGTGGCTCCGAAGTCGTCACCCCGGTGCTCGTCTATGAAGATATCGGTCGCCTTCAGGAAGTAGCGCGAGCCTTGCGATCAGCAGGTGCCCGAGTGCCCGCCTCTACCAGTGTCCATGTTCACGTCGATGCCCAACCCCATTCGCCCCATAGCCTCTCCAACCTTGCCAAGATGGTCCATAAAAATGAAGACCTCCTCTTCGAAGCCTTGCGCGTCCGACCCGAACGCCGAAGCCGCTATTGCCAACCGATGAACGATCAATTCATCGCCCGCATCGCCAAGGCACGACCCCGCACCGACCGCAAACTGAACGAATACTGGTTCGGCTCGTATAATCCAAACCCCATTCATTATGACCGCAGCAGATATGCCGGGCTCAACTACCTCAACCTCTTTAGAGACATTCATACAATTGAATTCCGCTACTTCAATTTTGTCGGCGCAATCCATGCCGGCGTGCTTAAAGCCTGGGTGCAACTCTGCCTGGCACTCTCGGCAAAAGCCCTCAACTCCCGCTCCGCCAGCCATAAGAAAATATTGACCGACAATCCACGTTTCAATTTCCGGGTCTGGCTCGTATCAAGCCTCGGCATGGTGGGCGATGAGTTCAAGACCGCACGCTATCATCTAATCCGATACCTGCCCGGCAACAGCGCCTGGCGCTATGGACCGCCGGCCAACCTCCTATCAAGTCAAAGGATCGCCCCCCGTGGATAACCCCATCCTCTACTTCGCCTACGGAGCCAATCTCGATTGCAAGGCGATGCGTTCACGCTGCCGCGGCTGCCAACCCGTGACGAAAGCCCGCCTGATCGATCACCGCCTCGTCTTCCGGGGTGTTGCCGACATCGAGTTTGCCCCTGGCGCATCTCTGCAAGGCGCCCTCTACCGCATCACAACCGCAGGCCTCAACGCCCTCGATCGCTTCGAAAGCCACCCCCATTTCTACGACCGCAAAATCGTCTCCGTCTTCAACCCCGAAGGAATCGCCGCCGAAGCGATCGTCTATCAGATGGTCCGGCAATACGGCTATGCCCCGCCTTCCGACCATTATCTCAACACCATCCTAAACGGCTGCCGGGAATGGGAGATTGAGGAAGAATACATTCGTAAGATCATCAAGGCAGCCGCAGCATCACACTTTGGAGGTTATTGATATGTCTGATTCTGACAATATCAAATACGAACTGGTTAATCACGACACCGTCTTCGCCGGCACCGCCGTCGAAATCGTGCAACAAATGCGCGAACAAGCCTTCTTCGAACGAAGCGTCGATCTGGCTCTCTATCTCGATCACCTGATCGGCCTGGTCAACGCCGTCTGTCACCTCAACGTCGCACCCCATCTCGCCCTGGAACCCAAGTCGCAAGCCTTCATCGAGGAGTTGCTGCGGCTCGGCTACTTCAAGGAGGTCTGAAATGTGGCGATCCGCTAATGCCAGACGCCTTGCCACGATCAACACCGTCGTCATCGATGCCGACTGCGGAATCGTCGAATTTGACATCGACGGCGAAACCTTCCGCTGGGAAACGGAGCCCGAGACTGCTATGAAGATCGTGCTGCAGAAGGGAAGACAAGGCACCCTTACCCTGAAAGCCATGGTCGATTGCATCTGGGAACCGCTCGAGTAGGATGATGATCCTCGCCCAAGCCATCGAACAATTCCTGACCCATCTGGCAGCCGGCGGCAGATCGAAGCATACCGATATGAGTTTGTGCGGAGAGATTAGTCGAGGGAAGTCTGTTATGCGACCCATAATTCGCAGAATGGAATTGGGAGGCTGGGCAGGAGAAACAAGCGCCGGCGCAAAAGCCTATCCTTGTCGTCCGAATCGGCGTTCGGGGGTGGCAATAATTCTGGTGGGGATGATGCGCCGACTTGTCGTGGATCGCGCCCCGTTGCGCCTGTTCTGCGCCTCGTGAGCGATCCCCGGGCCGGTCAGCCGGTGGCGAGGATAATTTCAGTCGGGAATGATCGTTGAAATTCTATGGCGTGAGTTTGCGATGATGACTTTAGGCGAAGCGGCGGAGCGATTTCTGGCCGGTCAGCAGGTGGCGGGAAGGCCGCCGTCAGCGTTGGAAACTGTCCGACGGGATATCTTGATATGGGTCGCATTCCTCGGGGAGAATCGAAAATGCGATCTGCTCCGACAGGAGGATATTATCCGCTTCCTCCAGAG
>VGIQ01000152.1 GCA_016867835.1 Calditrichota bacterium
GACTCATTGTCTTTTGCATATACATCAATTTGTCTGCTATTAAGCCCTTCCCCGACACTAATCCTAAAATTACGATCGATACTCATCTCAGAAAATCCCATATAGGCAAGAGTTACCCATATTCTATCTTCGAGTTGCTCGTCTATTGGCTTGCTTTTCTTAAGTCGTAGCGTCTTTGTATATTTCTTTGGTTTTCTTAATATTGTCCAGCCATCAGGCTCTTCGAGTGCCGCCTTTTGCATTAAGCGGTCGAGCGTCTCAGCTTTTGGTAATCTCTGCGATATAGAAACTGATTTTTCGATATGGGATTTCTTCCGACTAACTAACGTCTTCGCAATTTCGCTTTTGTCGGTCAGAAGGGGACCTAAGTATTCGGACATTTATTTACTCCTCAATAGTTCAAACGCCGATCGCCCCGTCATCTGCGGCGGGGTGGGGGCCGCGGTTCGAGTGCGGAATGCGGAAGGACTCGAATGCGGAATGATGAATGATGAATGCGGAATGGGGTTACTCCGTCTCTTTCAGGATCGTTTCGATATCTGCAATAAGTTTGGGCAAATCAGTCTGAACTACCTCCCAAAGTCTATCAACCAGCACATTGCGGTATTCGTGGATGACCTTGTTACGCATCCCGCGAATCTCCCGGACTGGAATCTCAGGATGGGCGGAGATGAATTCCTTTGACAAAAGCCGAGCAGCTTCACCAATGACGGCAATCTCGTAAAGGACGCACGCCTGATCCTTCTTGCTCGCTTCAAACTGATCGAAGGTCTCACCTTGACAGAATGAAACAGCGAGCCTTGCAGATTCGACAATGTCCTCGAGGTAACTCTTATCCCGCCACATAGTATTCCTGCATATTGCCCAAGATATGTTTGTTGCGTGTCTTATGCGCGTTCATCTCAACCGCCTTCCTTTCGACCAAATCAACGTCCCGGCCGACAATCTCAGACAGTTCATTCTCGGCGCGGACGACATCGAGAAGGCTCCAACGGCTGCCTTCCGCAAACCTCACCAGCACATCGACGTCGCTGTCGGGGCGGAAGTCGTCGCGCAACACCGAGCCGAAGAACGCCAGTTCGACGATCTTCCACTTGCGACAGTAGGCCTCGACCCGGTCACGGTCGATGGGGAGGCGCAGCGAAGTATGTGAGGCGATGTCGGGCATAGGGCTCAAGGCTCAGGGCTTAGGGCTCAAGGCTCAGGGCTTAGGGCTCAGGGCTCTAGGCTTGGGAGTTGCGGGCAAGAACAGCCTTACGGCCGTTCGGCCCCTACGCGAAAGGCTCATGCCTTCCTGCGTTCATCGTCAAGTTAAGCAGCCATCCGGGGCAATGCAATAGCGGGAGGGCAGATAATGGTGATGCTGGTGGTGATGGTGATGCCGGCCACGGTGGGGATAGCCGCGCCATCCCTGCCTAACTGCCTTCATCGCCCTACCAAGTTAGAAGAACAAGGCACAACACATTCCTCAAGGGGCAAGGCACAGTGCCGGCGGCAAGTGACTCGACACCTGAACTTGAGGTGGATCCGATTGCTGTCGTCAATATACTACAGTTCACCGGGTGAACACGAGCCTGGACGATCAGGGACTCCACAAGCAAGTTAACGAAGCGGGTTCGAAGTTACTCACAGCCACACAACCACTCAGTCGCTCAGCCGCTCAGGCTCCTCCCCAGGTTCAGATCTTCGCCGGATAAGGCTCAGCCTCCGGCGTTCACAGGCCAACATGCCATTATCGATCTCGAAGGTCCGATCCGCAACTTTGCAAACCTCGGCTTCAAGCATAACTTTTTGCCATCAAGTGTGTGCATACCATTGAAGGTCATCAGCCATAATAGAACTTCAACATCCAACCGAATGCAACAAGGTTCAATGTCAAAAGAATTGCTATCACTGCAGTTACGAAGTGTGGTATCGGAATGGAAGAAAGGAAGCGCTCTTTCAATGCAGTCCAACCCGTCGCGACAAGCAGTCCGATCATAATCAAAGTGGGGAATAGATAGCGCCCCTGCGACTGAATGTAGCGTAGATTAAAGTAAACCACACCTCCAAGATTGCATATCACAAGCATCAACGGTAGAGAAATCGAAGTCCGCGCTTCGCTCTTCTTACGCAGCACCAGGACGACGCCCAATATCGCTCCCAAGAACAATATCAAAATGACCAGATTGAAGACTGCTGGAAGCCGTCCATTCATCCATCCAAATGTGGCATAGAATGAAACGATTAACCTGCGCCAAAATCGTATCCAATAGATCGGAGTCGCGAATTCTTGATAACCACCGGGGCTGCTATTCTCAAGGTCGATTGCCGCAGTTGAAAAGACATCTCCATAATATAGCAGATTGCGGACCCAAAGAGGTGCTGATAAGACGGCACTTATCGTCCCCATTAGCAGGCAGTTTTTAAGGATGATAATTCGCTTGAAATTGTATCTAAATACCTGAACCAGTGCAAGCAAGATTATTGCCGGAAGTAGAAAGGCGGAATAGAACTTGATCGAAAGGCCTAATCCGAACCATGAACCGGCCATAAAGTAAGATGTCATTTGAGCGGGGTTGCGATAAATACGCAGGAGATAAAGCGCTGTTAGAGAGGTCATTAAATGCGATAGAGCATCGTTGTTTATGACACTGCTCATGAAGGCAAACTGCGGAAGCAGGGAAATGAAACCGATCGCAATAACCCTGATGCTGCTGTCAACTCGGGCTTCACTTAGAATCCTAATTCCAATAATAATAGTAATATATCCAGTTAACGCAGACACTATGCGCAAGATGTAGAACGCTATGCGGGACCCCGCATCATGAAAGACCGTTGCTTTTGATACAAAGAGGCGATTTGTATTTCGCGATCCACCAAACCGAGTTGATGATGTATCGGGAATGACATCCAGGTGTATTCCTTCAGTACCCGCGAAAATGCGAACCAGGATCGCTGCTGTGTAGTAGTAGATAGGCGGCTGGAGACCCTCACCTGGAACGCGCTCCTCTGGCACAAGTGCGTTAGGTGACTTCCAATTTATGGCAATGTAATTGATATGCTCAAGATGAGAATTCTCGTCTGGAGCCTCAAATACGGGCACTATCAGCGCATAAAGCACTGCCGTCAATAAGAAGTAGAGAGGTAAAATTCGCTCCCACTTGTCAAGTTGCGTTTGGCTGGTGAACAAGATTGATCCGAAGATGCTATTCAAAGGCTTCTATCAGTGAGATTTCCTAATCTTCCGGTGGAGGCAGCCATTCTTCTTCCCCGTCGGACTGTCCGTCGCCGGACGTTGGCAGGTCATCGCCACCGAAGACGTTGATCCAGCCGTCGTCGAGCGGCTCGTTGCGAAGTGCGCGCAGGAACGCAATCGCTGACGCCGGTGCGAGGCCGGAGTGGATTTCGCCCCACTGGATCTTTTCGACGCCCCAACGCCAATGGCCGACGGGAGAATCGGGATTGTCGCGGTGAGCCAGCGCCGCCTCCCGACATTCCCGGTCGGAAAGCCCAAGGTACTGCTCTTGAATGGTGAAGTTTTTGAGGATGTAGATATTCATGCTGTCATGTCCCGGAATTTAAGGTTGGTCTTTTGCATGGAAATACTGAATCTATTTACCACAGAGGACACAAAGGAACACGGAGGTGATAAAACTCTGTGCTTCTTTGTGTTCTCTGTGGTGAAATTCACTTTACTACGTTGAAATGCTCGATTGTCTGCGTTCGCCGGTCGGAGGGAATGTCGATCAGCCAACGATTGATGACGGTAAGGGCGCTTGCGAGCGAATAGAGTTCCTGCTGGAATTCACCCCCGCCGACAAAAGGAGCGTAGTCCTTGGTTGCGACCACTAAAAATGCCTCGTCTGCACTTGAAGACCCGGGCGCAAGATAAGCCGTCAAGTGCCATCCCGCACCGGAAGGTGGAATAGTAAGTTCATTTTCCGCACGCAGAAAGTTGCTCTCCTGCATCCGGTTAGGCAGAACGACCCGCATGGAATCACCTTTGAATAAATTGAAGATGGTCACATAGGCGTCTTGCGTTGCGCGGACTTTCAACAACACTTTTTCACCATGTCTGGCTGTGGACTTGGACAGCATCAATGAGACCTTGAACCATGGATCTGCCTGCCCGGTGTCTTGTGCAACACGAGCCTCATTACGACAATAGACATCAACATCCCCGTTTGGCGCGAGTCGATTTTGATAACTGACCCGCTCTTCAACGATCCGTCCACGCGTAATGCCCTGGGTAAAACGAGCAAAATGGTCATAGGCTTCGCCGCTGGAAGATTCGCTCAATAGACGGCTCGTTATGCCAATAAACTCCAACCCCACCTTGGAGAGCGCGTCCTGACGGGCGAGGTCGAGGGCTTTCGCCCGGGCCTCTTCAGGGGTGATATGAATGACCGGAACTGTCGCCTCCCCAACCTGCCACTCCGCCCCCATAACAGATTTAACACAGAGAGCACAGAGGAGAAATAACAGGAATACTCTAAATTCTCCGTGTCCTCTGTGTTGAAAGATCTTCATCGTATCACCCGCGAGGCATCCCCGCTGAAGGAGGGCGTCTGCTCGCGCCCGTTGAAGAGTCTGCGCGCGTAATACGGCACTCCCTCCGCAGTATCGCTGACGTAGCGGTGCAGTTCCCCGGCGGTGATTTTGCCATCTTTATCGGCGTCCGCCGCGCCCTGGAGACCTTTTAGGAAGAAGTAGGTGAACAGGCCGTGCTTCATTTCCGGATACCACGACGCGATCTGGTCACCTGCCGATGCCGTAAAGAGCGCGCCCTGCGGCCATTCGACCGTCGGATCGGTGATGACAATGCCGACCGGAGAGGCTTGATCGATCAGCATCCGCCCGTCGGAGACGCCGCCTGAAAAGCAGGCGTCGATCACCACCGTCACTGACTGCGCCTGCATTCTTGAGAGATTGGCATAGAGCAATTCGAGCGGGTAGCCGTTCCGGT
>VGIQ01000153.1 GCA_016867835.1 Calditrichota bacterium
CGATTCATCGACTGCAATGCAGCCTTTGTAAGGATCTTTGGGTTTGCGTCCAAAGAGGAAGCGCTCGCTACTCCAGCCAGTCGGCTCTATCTCTCGAACGACGACCTGCATCGTCTGGTCGAACGACTAATGAAAGAGAAGCGGCTCGAGAACTACCGCTGCGAACTGAAGCGAATCGACGGACGACCGATACAGGTGATTGAGAACATTGTCGGCTCCTTCGACGAAGCGGGCAGCCTCATTTACATCAAAGGCTATATCATCGACGACACCGAGCGCTATAGGTCGGAATTTGCGCTGCGCGAAAGTGAAGAACGTTATCGCAGCCTCTTCGAATCGAGTCCGGTGGTGCTCTATATGCTCGATCCGGAATCCGGACAGATACTTGATGTCAATCAGGCTGCAGTGCAGTTCTGGGGCTGGACCAGAGAGCAGTTGCTCTTGATGAAGATATACGAAATCAATGGTTTGGACGAGCAGGCTGTGGTGCGCGAGTTGACCGCCTCAACCCGGACGTCCCGTCGCGCTCTACGCCGTCGGCATCGTCTCGCGTCGGGCGATTACCGGGATGTAGAGGTTCATCACGGCCCCATTGTGATGCGGGGCAGGGTGGTGATACTGGTGATCTTGCACGATATCACCGACCGCCTGGTGGCAGAACGCGCTTTAGCCGAATCCGAAGAGCACTACCGGACGCTCATTGAGAAGTCGAACGACGCGATCTATCTCACCAGCGGCGGTAAGTTCGAGATCATCAACCGGCGATTCGGCGAGATACTTGAAGTTACGCCGGAAGAAGTGGCTGCCCCCGGATTCGATCTCTTTCGCCTGGTGGCGCCGGAAAGCCGCGAGATGATTGAAGATCGACGAGCCAGATTGCAGCGCGGTGAAAAAGTCCCCGATCGTTACGAATTCATAGCCCTCACCGGTACCGGAAAGCGCGTCGAGGTTGAAGTGTCGGTGTCGCAGGTCGAATTCCGTGGACGACCGGCGACCCAGGGGATTCTCCGCGATGTCACCGAACGGAAACGGCTTGAAGCGCAACTCCTGCAATCACAAAAGATGGAGGCAATAGGACGCCTTGCCGGAGGTGTTGCGCACGATTTCAATAATATTCTCTTGGCCATTTCAGCATCCGCCGAATTGCTCGAGCATCAGATCGAGCCCGATTCGGCGCAAGGCCTCGAGGTGCGCCAGATCCAGGCTTCATCAGCCCGAGGCGCCAGTCTGACCCGACAATTGCTCTCCTTTGCCCGTCAGCAGTCGCTCAACATCACCCGGATCGAACCGGATGAAGTGGTGAAGCAGATGGAGCCTCTCTTGCGTCGTCTCATCCGGGAGAGGATTGAACTGACATGCACTGCCGGCCTTAATGGAGCGCATATTCAGGCCGACCGTAATCAAATAGAACTGGCGGTAATGAATCTGGTGGTTAACGCCCGCGACGCCTTGGGCGGTGAAGGACGGATTGCTATTACCTCGCAAGTGTATGAAGCATCCGATGTCTTTGCCGGAAAGGGGGCTGCGGCTCAGGGGCGTTTTGCTTGCCTGGCGGTAACCGACAATGGCGTCGGGATGTCACCCGAGATTGCAGCCCGGGCTATTGAACCATTCTTCACTACAAAGCCGATTGGTCAGGGCACCGGTCTTGGCCTTTCGACCGTGCACGGCATTGTCCGGCAGTCGGGAGGACATGTATTCATCGACAGTGAGCCGGGCAGGGGCACGACAGTTCGACTCTGCTTCCCTATAACTGATGCTGACGAAACAATGATAGAGCAGCCCGCAGCACAGCCGTCGCTTCCGGAATCGTCGCAGGGACAGGAAACGGTGCTCATCGTCGACGATGAAGATGCGGTGCGCGGCGCTGCGTCGCGCTACCTTGCAATGAAGGGCTACCGGGTCTTGACCGCTTCGGGGGGCTTCGAAGCCCTCGACGTGGCGCGTAATTTCGACGGCCCAATCGACCTGCTGTTGACCGACATGGTGATGCCCGGAATGCCCGGCTACGAACTTGCTTGTCGTCTCGAGCAGATGCGTCCCGATCTGCGGGTGATCTTCATGAGCGGCTATTCACGCTATGAATTCCCGCTCGACTCAAAATATCTCCCCGAACTGCACTGCATCGAAAAACCGTTCCGACTCGACGACCTCGGTCAGCGGGTCCGTAAAGTTTTGGGGGAGTCATTATGATATACCCTAATCCGGCAGTAAGTGTGCCGTCGGATGTCCCCATCCGACGGCGGAGCGGTCAGATGAGGACATCTGACCGCACAATTGGCTTCCACCCCAGAGGTGAAAACAGCAAATGCCTATCGCTGGATCAGGGATGGTGATAATGCTAACGGGATATTGTCATTAGCGTCGGCATCAACTTCCCACGCTCGGAGATCGGCTGGCGATGGCGGGTGTTGTGGGGCAGCCTGGCACTGGACAGCCCGGCGGTCCGGGCCGGCAAGGCTGTCTCGCTCCTGATTATCCTCGCCTTTGCCGTCGGTTCGACCTTTTTCTTCCGGGCTGCGTTCTCCAGTCTTCTTCGCATCGAAGGTATCGGCGCGCCGCTCCTCTGGCGGGTAATCTCCATTGCCTGCGGGACGATCCTTGCGATGCTCATCATCAGCAACTTGATCACGGGTGTGGCGACGCTCTATCGATCGTCTGAGATAGCCTTCCTCATGTCGCGCCCGGTTACCTATCGTCGGATCTTCCTGACTCGCTTCTATGACAATTTGCTCTACAGTTCATGGTCGATGCTGGCATTGGGTATCCCCCTTGTAGCGGCTTGGGGAATGGTCTTCGGGGTGCCGATTCCATTGGTGGTGGGGGCGATTGTACTCGGCCTGCTGCCGCTGGTTGTTATTGCGTCGGTGATAGGCACGGTCATCTTGATGCTATTGATCGGCATTGCGCGAAGATGGTCACCCTGGGCGGCGATGGGTCTTATCCTGCTGCTCACAACCGGGGTGCTTTACTGGTCTTCGACGCAGCGCAGCCGGGGTTTGGTGGTCGAAGGGTCCGCACGCAGTTCGACGGTCGAACGTTACCTGACGCAGTTGGGACGCGATCCCCGGCTGCCGGTGCTTCCCTCGGGCTGGCTGGCGTCCGGGCTTAAGGCGGTGTCGGGACGCGACTACAACCGGGCGCTGCTCTTCGGAGGGCTGTTGTCGTTAACGGCGGTCGTATGGCTTCGCTGGCTGGCGCTGGCGGGAGGACGTTACTATTACCCGAGTTGGGGTACGTTCGCCGGCAGTCTTATTATCCGACGATCCATCAAGGCGGAGAAGGATGCCAGTTCACAGAGCGCAGCCCGATTTGGACGGGGCATCCTGCCGCTTCAGGCAGGGACGCTGCTTCGCAAGGATGTCTTACTCTTCCTGAGGTCGCCGGGTCAGTGGGGGCAATTATTGCTGCTGATAAGTTTCTTCTTGATTTATCTGGTCAATCTGGTGTATATTTCAAGTCGGTTTGACTTTGATCACCCCTACTGGAAGACGATGGTGCTCTTCCTCAACTTCGCGTTCAGCGGTTTCATATTGGCGACACTCTCGGTTAGGTTCGTCTATCCGCTCGTGAGTATGGAAGGACGGGGCATTAGTGTGGCACGGATGGCTCCGATGCCGCAAAGGGTTTTGATTGCTGAGAAGTTCGGCCTGGCGTTTGGGGTGATCTTCGTCCTCTGTCAGTTGATCGTTGTTGTGTCGCACAGCATATTGGACATCGGCGGCACCTTGCTTTTCCTGACGACGCTTGCGACCTTCCTGATGGGACTTGCGCTCACCGCACTTTCTGTCGGCCTGGGGGCGCTCCTGCCGGACTTCAGCGAGGAGAGTCCGATGCGCATTGCTTCGACGCCGGGGGGGGTAATGACGGTCGTTATCTCGCTGCTCTATGTAGCCGCAATGGCGGCGTTGGTCGGCTGGCCGACACGAGGCTATTTTCTCCACTTGATCGGCCGGGGAGGCGGTATTGCGCTTGAAACCGGGCTTGCGCTGCTGGCTATTGGACTGCTCAATCTGGCGGTCATAGTGTTGCCGCTCTATTTCGGAGCGCGTTCGCTGGCCAAGCGGGATTTCTGAGATGGCGCGCGCGGCTGCAGGCGACTCTTCGCTTGCACCAACGGTGCGGGTTCTGTTGGTCGATCCGGGCCGGCATTTGGCAGGAGTGGTGCAACGGGAAGTGGGGACCGGACTTCCGGTTGAATTTGTGCGCGTGCCGATGGCGGATGCGGCGTTGCAGATGTTTGCCCTCAAGTCGTTCGATTTGGTGCTGCTGCAATTGCGGCTGCCACATTTTAGCGGCGTCGAACTGGCTGCCAAATTGCGTCGGATCGACGCGCGGCTACCTCTTATCGCCTTCAGCGAAGAGGTCTCCCCGCGCGAGACTGAGGCACTGACCCGGCACGGCTACCCATTGCCGCTTACGGGTCGAAAACTGGACGACGAGATTCTCCAGCGGTTCCGGCTCTATGTGGGGACTTTGGAGGGGATCAAAGAGGTGGCTCACCGGCGCGAGGAGTTGCGACGGCGATTCGGGTTCGAGCGGATCTTGAGCCGATTCACCGGAATGGAGGCTTTGCTCGAACGAATAGGCCGGGTGGTTCGAAGCAAGGTGCCGGTTCTGATCGAGGGTGAAAGCGGCACCGGCAAGGAACTGATCGCCCGGATGCTGCATACGACGGGCGACCGCGCCAAGCGGCCCTTTGTTACCGTTAACTGTGCAGCGGTGCCTGAGGGTCTGCTCGAGAGCCAGTTCTTCGGCTACGAAAAGGGCGCCTTTACCGGGGCACAGACGCGCACTCCGGGCCGTTTTGAAACGGTCAACGGCGGGACACTCTTTCTTGACGAAATCGGCGAGATGAGCCCGGCGTTACAGGCGAAACTGCTGAGAGTGCTCGAGTATGGCGAGTTCGAGCGGGTCGGAGGGTCCGAGACAATCAAGGTCGA
>VGIQ01000154.1 GCA_016867835.1 Calditrichota bacterium
ATGACCAGATGTAGTCGAGATTGTCGAAGTAGTCGCTATGCGCCACCGCGATGATGGTCACTTCGGTGCCGCGAAGGACCTGAAGGAGGGTGTCTTCGGGGGACCAGGCGATGAAACTGGGACCCAGTATGTCAGGCTCCAGTTTCATCAACAAGCCGTCATAAGTGCTGTCAGCAGCCGTGTAAACGAGTCCGGTTGCCACAAACTCGTGATCGGAGTTCTTAACAACGGATAGCAGTCCATTTGCCGTTGGACCAATGCCAAACCTGGGGTCTTCTTCTAGATTGTAAAAAGAACTCCAACGAGGAATGCCTTCAGAATTTGTTCGTATTACTGCGGCAGGAAAATTGCGTGGTCTATAGAGAAACACTCCGGCCAGGATAAAGCCTCCGTCTAATGCACGGGCAATACCATGAACAAGAATCTCACGACCCAATCTCTGTAGGTTCCTTTGCCAAACCTCTTCTCCGGCACTATTAATCTTAATAAGTGCTGCGCCGCGCACGTCATCTCCCCACCAATCTCCAGCGAGGACAAATCCTCCATCTCCTGAAGAGGTCATATCACGTACATTCATAATCGGGCCTTCGGCCGAAAAGAACTGCCAAATGACGGCACCATCGTCCAACGCGACCCGCAGCGCCAGTGGCAATGGACGAATGCCTCCCCCGAGAGCGCGCACATTACCATTTCCAGCGGCAACCACGCTTCCTTCCAATTCGCGCAATCCTGTAAGATGTGATGAATGCTCTATGTCATATCGCCGGCTCCAAATCAACTCTCCTTCAGGAGTTATGCAGGTCAGATTGGCTTGGTAGGTGTTAAATGTTTCTCGACCGGCGCATAAGAAACGGCCGTCTTTCAACTCAATCACTGCATCGAACCTTCCCCGTCCATAGCGGCTCGACCAAACCTCATCACCATCACGGGAGAGTTCAAGAGCATACCTTTCATAAGCGTCTTGGCCGACAAATACGAAACTCCCGTTATCGGTCTCTATGACTGAGAGCAACAAGGCTGCATTTTCTCGATCTACCACCCTATTCCATATGATTTCACCATCCGCGTCTACCCTTGTGACTATCAAGTTCCCTGGGGTGGCTGTTCCATCAACTCCGCCATCTGATCGGGTAATACCACACAGTATATAGCCGCCGTCGGAAATCGCATACACATCTTCAAACTTCTCATTGCCGCCGTTACCATAGTTTAGGATAAAGGCCACCGGAGGTTGGGCAACGGCGATAGAAGTCAAGAAAGCTGGTACTATGCAGGCCTGGATTTTCATGAAGGATTGAAACCTGATTCAGATAGGAGGGTGAAGTCGGCGCGTGGTGCCAGAAGAGGAAGTCAATTCTGGCACCACGCCCATTTCAATCAGAAGTACTCAAAGGGAGTATCCAATTGATTCGCTCCAGTGAAATTGACTGCGTCCAGGTCTTCGATCACCGCATCGGTGAAACGACTCGCCGGCGTAGCCCAAACTTCCCAAGTAGTTGCTTGAGAGTTTGGGGTGAATCTGATTTCGAAATTGCCGTCCCAGACATCGTCCATTTGCACTTGATCAAGGATGTTCCCCTGACTATCGCGGGTCACGACAGATAGTTCGATTCCGGCATTCTGAATCCAGCCCTCGACAAATGCTGTAAAGAGCACTTCTTGCGCCCACGCCTCCCCCGGCGCGGCGAAGAGGGTGAGGGCCGCCAGCAGAACCAGCGCTGCCAGCGACAGATTCGTTCTCGGGCTCATACCATTCTCCATTCGGTTTGGATTGATAGTGTGCCCGGGCTTCTTAAGCCCGAGCCGTAGCCCGAGGCAAGGTTTTCACAAAATACGGCTGAAAGAGGAAGATGTCAAGGGTTTTTGCGAGCCCGCCCAAAAATAGTTTGCCCGCGTATTCGGACTGGCTCCGCTTCTCTGCTATCAGGCACGAAGCGCCTACGGCCGCTTCGGCCCCTACGCGGCTATCCAGTCAGGCACGAAGATGCCCTTAGGTGCAGCCATCAAGCCGCCTTTGTCGCCCAACCCCTGAATTCCCACCTGCGTGGGAATGATGCAGGAGGTGGGATCCCACCAACGAGGGAATGACGAGGGAGCGGTTCATTCGATCCGGTCTCATCACCCCCCTATCACCCCATCGCCTGGAGAACTTTGATACGCGCTGCTGTCGGGGGGTGAGTGCTCCACAAGGCTGACGCCCGCATTCCAAACGACCGTAGCGGATTAGCAATGTAGATATGCTGCGTCGCACGGCTGGCACCGGGCAGCGGCGTTGCCTCGAGCGCATTGTCGATCTTTTCCAATGCCGTGGCGAGTGCGTGTGGATTGCGGGTCAATTCGACCGCCGAAGCATCGGCAAGAAACTCCCGGCGGCGCGAGATAGCCATCTGCAAGAGCGACGCAAAGAGCGGCGCCAGGATCATAAAGACAATACCGATGAGCGCCAAAATCGCCGCTCCGCTTCCGCTGCGCTCGGACGTCCGCCGAAACCGACGGCTTGACCCACCATACCAAAGCGACCGCCCGAAGATATCCGCCAGGAGCACTACCGCTCCGACCAGCGCCGCCACCAGCATCATCAGCCGGATGTCGTAGTTGCGAATATGACTCATTTCATGCGCGACGACGCCTTGCAATTCCTCACGGTTCAATTTGTTTATCAGGCCTCGTGTAACGGCAACCGCTGCGTGATCGGGATCGCGGCCGGTGGCAAAGGCATTGAGCGCGTCGGACTCGATGGTATAGACCTTGGGCATCGGCAAGCCGGCGGCGATGCGCATCTCATCGACCAGGTTGATCAGTTGCCGGTCGCGCACCGGATCGGCTTCCTGCGCTGAACTGATTGCAAGAATAGCCGCTCTCCCCCCGAAATAAGCCCAAAGAACGTAGATCGCGGCGATGACCAAAGCCGCAACACCGCCGAATTCAGGGTAACCATACGCATTGCCGAATGCCATACCCATCAGGATTAAGATCAGGAAGACTCCAGCCAGAAGCAACACCGACTTGTTCCGGTTGACGGCCATTTGATGGGCAAAGTCGATGCGCTCGACCGGTGTCGGCGCAGCAGACTCCAGTGCAGTAGAATCGGCGTTGGAGTGAGGGTCCGAAGCCAGGCTCACGCCGCCGGCGGCAACTACGAACGGCTTTCCGCAGAGTCCGCAGCGCCAGGCACTGCTGCGGTTCTCATAGCCGCAGATAGGACAGGGCTTTAGTGAGGTTGGCACGTCGAGACTAAAGGAAGATCGGCTATCTCAAGTCAACCTTGACAGGTTCGCGCTCGGCTTCGGGCACGACATAATACTCCTCACGTTGGAACCCGAATGATGCTGCGATCAGACTCGACGGGAAGAGTTCTGTTGCGTTGTTCATTCGCATCACCGAGTCGTTGTAGTATTGCCGGGCGAAGGCGATTTTGTTCTCGGTGGAGGTCAGTTCCTCCTGCAATTCGCGGACGTTCTGGTTGGCTTTCAGGTCGGGGTAGGCTTCCATCAGGGCAAAGAGCGATTTCAATGCCCCGGTCAGCATATTTTCAGCCTGCGCGACCGATGCTGTGCCGCTGGCGTTCATAGCCGCGCCGCGGGCTTCGATCACCTTCTGCAATGTCTCCTGCTCGTAGGACATATAGTCCTTGACGACCTCGACCAGATTGGGAATCAGGTCGTGACGACGTTTCAGTTGGACGTCGATCTGGTGCCAGGCGTTGCGGACGGCGTTGCGGAGGCGGACCAGACGGTTGTAGAGACCGACGACGTAGAAGACGATCAGCGCGGCGAGCGCGAGGACGATGATGTAGGCCATACCTACCCCCGATGTGATAAGGGATGAAGGTGAGATTGATTATCAATATAGCATACAAAGTGAGCGAGTGAGCGAGTCAGCGGGTAAGCGGGTAAGCGGGTAAACGGGCAAGCGAGTGGAGATATTTCGTATGTCGGTGAAGCCGTCATTGCGAGACTGCCGGAGGTTTGCGAAGCAATCTCGATTGCTTCACGACGTTCGCCAAGACGATACCCTACTCACTTGCTCCCTTGCTTACTTGCTCACTTGATCACCCGCAACCCGCTCACCCGCTTACCCGCCTACTCGCTAACTCGCTCACTCTTCTTGACATTCTCCCTCCCCGACGCTATATTGAATTCATAGTGCGTCGCGGCGGTCAGCCTATTGGCTGATAGGAACCACGTGCAAAGCGTGGACGGCCCCCGCCGCTGTAAGCGCTGACAAAGGCGGCACTTGATGCCACTGAGCGACTACCATTCCGGACCGTGACCGGTTCGGTCGGGTGAATAGACCCGACGGGACCTTCTTGCAAGGCGTAGCAGCGCCCGACAGGCGAGTCAGAATCGGATCCGGGGTGGAACGCTTGGGAAGGCAGCCGCCCAAGGATGAAGCGCAAGTCAGAAGACCCGTCGCCGACGCAGCATTCAGGCCATCCTTCGGGGCAAGGGAGCACCTCGTGTCGCGTTCGCGCACCTCTGCCCGCTGCACTGCGGGCATCTCTTCTTTTGATATCGGGCTTGGGGTCCCGGATTTTGGGGCTAAGCGGCCTGTGTCGCATTATCTGAGGCGGACTGCATTGCCGTTCGCGCTCGCGCTATTCACCTCGACATCGCTCCAATCAGCCGTTCTTGCGGGCGATCAGCGATTTCTCTCCACATCTATCCCTGCCGACTCAACCGGTGAGCCGGTCTCCCTACCTGATGCCGTCGTCACCAGTTCCTTGATCCGGGAGCAGCCCGGCCGGATGGTCTCGCTCTCCCGATTCGAGTGGGAGTTGCGCGGTGTCAGGACCGTGGGCGAAGCCCTCGCCCTCCTTCCGGGTGTAACCCTGCTCGACGCCGGCGCTTTCGTGCGGATATCTTTGCGCGGTGCGCCACCGCGGATGACCCTTGTCGAACTCGACGGTATCCCGCATAACGATCCCA
>VGIQ01000155.1 GCA_016867835.1 Calditrichota bacterium
CTTATAGCCCCGAACTGAATCCGGATGAGTACTTGAATAATGACATCAAGAACAACGCATCACAAAGTCATCGACCGGCCACGAAGAAGGAGCTGCAGGAGAACGTGCGATTCTATCTTCGTGTGACGCAGAAACGACCGGACATAGTCCGGCGGTTCTTCAAAGCTCCCAAGGTCGCCTATGCCGCCTGAATGTGTCTATAATAAAATGACCCCATTAATAACTGCCGCTGTCTTCCTCGTCATATTAATGGGTGCAGGTTAGAGTTGCTCTTGCAGGAGGGCGGACTCTTTATCCGCCTTTGGGCAGGCAGGAATGCCCGCCCTCCCTGAGCAACTATTTGATGCCCCCCGTAATAAATGACACTTCGCCTGAGTTGAGATGCAAATTGTCGCCGATTACAGTCGATGAATAGCCGATAAGAACGCCGAAGACTAAAAGGTTCAATCGGCTCAGATGGGTAGTGGCCTGCATGATATTTCCTTAACTGGATTGGTAAGAAACTGAATTGTATGAATCTAATTTCGTAGTACGGTGTTCTTCAGCGCACAATGGTGATTCTTCGAACGTCATTCCAAACACTATTCCTTAAATGCAGAATGTAATCTCCAGCAGGCAAATTTCGGGTAGGTATTGAGTACATGCCGATCAATCCAGTTCCAATAGTATGGTTTTTGTGTATTATCCTACCGTCTAAAGAATAGACAATGAATTCGACCGGTTGGCTTTCGAGCGACAGGAGTTCGATACGTACATCGCCATTGCTTGGGTTCGGATATGGTGCCGAGATGAGCCATTCCTTTGAGTCATTCACTGTGTCGCTGGCGTCGGCTCCCAATGAGTGGTATATCTCTATGTAGATCACTCGCCGTTCAACAAGATACCCATCAGTGGCATTAATGAGGAGTGTGTCCCTTCCGGCGCGCCAATAAAACACTGAATCGACGGCTTCCTCAGCGAATGCCCCTCGACCATAGTGAACATAATCCGAACTTGTCCATCGAACATCAAAATATCCTTGTCCCGGATTTCCGCCGCTAACACGGTGATGGATAAGGTAGCCTACCGAATACCTTTCATAATTGGCACCCGGGGGCGGATAGGATATTCCCGGGCCTCGCCTTCGTCGATCTGAAGGAAAAGCACCGATGTCAGGAAAGGTCTCATCTGCATCGTACCCGATCCTCAATGACCCTGCATCAATCGCTTTGCATCCCGGAAGTATCCCATAGGGCCTATCACCAAAGGTGATGAAATGTGGCTCGAAGTAGATATTCTCCAACCGGTCGCAAGAGTCGCCGTTTGCATTCGTCATTGCCAATTCACCAACTCCTCGTGGAAGATAATCGATTCGGTTGTAATTGCGTCCGTTTCCCCATAGCATATTGTTATGAAATTCTCCACTAAAGGGTCTGTACTGAAAAACCCCGTACCAAATATTATTCACTATCATGTTATTGAAAACTGCGGCATTATTTTGGCCTCCGCCGAGAGTTATACCTTCGCGGACATTATTCGAAATCGTATTGTTGTAGACCCTGCGATATCCGTCGAGAAATACATTGAGACCGGCATGATTGGAATCGATCACGTTATGGTGAATTATACCGTAAGAAGCGATATTTATACCCACGCTATATGCCGCATTTTCAATCAGGCCGCAAAGCCGGACAATATTATTAAAGACAACCACTGTATCTGCAATAAGCCCCAACGCGTAATCTCGGCCCGATACAAATAGATTGCCCTCGCAAGTGGCGCTAACCGCTCCGTAGATTGCCACAAGTTTATATGATCCAATGAATTTACTCTCCGACAGAATAATCCTCTCGCAATCCATCGTATATAGACCAAAGGAATTGCAATATGATATGGTCGTAGAGTGAATGTCCAGCGATGCAAGACGATAGGCAAATACGCCTGTATCAGCCATGCTGATTGTCAAGTAACTCATATCTACCGTGACATCATTCTGTAGCAATCGGATTCCGCGCCACATCCTGTTAGGTCTGCGAGAAGAGAAACGGATTGAATCTTCCGAGGTTCCAGTGGCAACTATCATACCGTTAATATAGAAACCCAATGATGGGTCAAACAACACTGATACTCCCGGTCCAATCCTTAGCGTATCCCCCTCCGCCACCCACGTCGAATCGACAACGATGTAGGGGTTGCCCTCGCGCGTCCACTCGCCCGACACCCGCCCCGAGACCCACGTCGTGTCCGCGCATACCTCTCCCGCGCCCCCAACGATCCCCATCACCACCACAAGCAGCCACACAGCCAACCCCGCCGCCAGCCAATGTCTTCTCTCTTGCTTCATGATTTCACTTGTTACTTGCCTTTCATCCCGCCTTATGCCTTCGCCCACGCTGCACCTTTTCTAACTCATCACAAACGGCACTTCCTGCCCGCAATTCCAGCAACTGCCCGCTTCGATTCCAAGCACTTCAACCGTCTCTCCCAACCGCTTGACCAGCAGTTCTCCGCAGCCGGGGCATAGGCTGTCCAGGCCCGTTCCGGTCGTATTTCCGGGATAGACCCAGTCGAGGTAAGAGCGCGCCAAATCGCAGGCTTCGGCCAGAAACGCCGGATCGGTCGGCTGCTCGTCATAGCGGTGCGACGGGAAGAAGCGGGTCAGGTGGAGCGGTATTTGGCGGTCGAGTGCGGCGACCCACTTCGCGACGGCTTCGATTCGTTCCAGACGGTCGTTCACGCCGGTTACGACGAGGTGCGTAATTTCGACGTGCTTGCCGGCGTCGTGAGCCATCCGGATCGTCCGCTGGACGTCTTCCAGACGCCCGCCGCAATGGTGGCGATAGCAGGCGTCGTCGGACGACTTCAGGTCGATGTTGAAAGCGTCGGCGACCTCCAACAGTCGCTTCAATGGCTCGGCGTTGATGTAGCCGTTGGTGATGAAGACGTTGACCAGGTCGCGCTCGCGCAAGACGCGGCCGGCGTCGAGGAGGTATTCGAGCCAGATGAGCGGCTCGGCGTAGGTATAAGCCGCGCCGATGCCATCGACGGCATCGACCATATCGGCCAGTTCCTCCGGGCCGACCGACCGGGTCGGCGCGCGATTCTGGCTAATGGGCCAGTTCTGGCACCAACTGCAGGTGAGGTTGCAGCCGTTCGGGCCGACCGAGAGGATTTCGCTGCCGGGGTAGTAGTGATAGAGCGGCTTCTTTTCGATGGGATCGATCTGCAGCGAACAGACCTGGCCGTAGTTGACCGCGATCAGTTTACCGCCGATCACCTGCCGCCCGCCGCAGACGCCGATGTCGCCTTCGCCGAGGGTGCAATATAGCGGGCAAACCTCGCACCGGATGCGTCGTCCCTGGCGGCTCTGGAAAGGAACCTCGATCAGCGGCTGACCGACAAAGGAGGGACGCGCTGTAAGTCTTAGATTATCATTCATACGAAAGACTTACGCAGCAGGAACTGCACCTGTTGGCGATTACTCTCCATATCGGCACTGGAGTGTTGCCTATCGATCGTCATCCTTCGCCTTTGCGCTCAAAGGCGATCCTCGGATCGACGACCGAATATAGAATGTCTGAGAGCAATATCCCGAAGAGGGTCAGGAAACTGACTATAGTAAGTTCGGCCATAATGACCGGGTAGTCGCGCGCCAGAATCGCCTCCCACGCCAGCCGGCCCATGCCGGGAATGGTGAAGATCGTCTCGATGATGATCGAGCCGCCGAGCAACGCCGGCAGAAGGCTTGACAAGAGGGTCACAATTGGAATCAGCGAATTGCGCAGGGCATGCTTATAGATGACGACCCGCTCGGATAGCCCCTTGGCGCGAGCGGTAGTGATGTAATCCTGCCGCACCACTTCGAGCATAGCCGTGCGCATATAGCGCGAGAGCACCGCGAGCGAAGCATAGGTCATACAGAAGACCGGCAGCACCAGATGCCATGCCGCGTCCCAAACCCGCGACCAGAAGGGAAGCGCTTCGGCGCCGACCGAAGCCAGCCCGAAGACTGGAAACCAATCGAAGAAATCGCCGCCGCCAAAGAAGACGATCAGCATCGTCGCCACCCAGAACGAAGGCAGCGAATAGAGTATGAACAGAATTAACGTAAGGAACCGGTCGAAGCGGGAATACTGATGCGACGCCGAGTAGATGCCGATCGGTATCGAAAGGAGGTAGGCGATCACCAGCGAAGTGAGCGCCAGCCGGATTGAGACGGGAACACGTTCTTTCAACAACTCCCAGACTGGCTTTTGGAACTTGATCGACTCCCCGAAATCAAACGTCGAGATCCGGCGCAGCCAGAGGAAATAGCGCGTATGGAGCGGCTTGTCGAGGCCATAGAGTTCACGCGTCTTAAGGATCACCTCTTCGCTGATGCCTGACTCGGCGAAACTGCCGCCGGCGGCTTGAGCCTTCATCGCAGCTGGATCGCCCGGCGCCAGATGGATGATCAGAAAGGCGACTACCGTGATTCCGAAAAGGGTCGGGATCATCAGCAACAGTCGCTTCAGGATATAAGAAGACAAAGGAGGCTCGGGGCTTAGGGCTTAAGACTTAGGGCTTAAGGTTTAGTAAGCAAGTAAGACGTTTGCACCAGGCGGGATTTTGTTACTTCACCCTCGGTGGCCGACTTGCGAAACCTGATTAAGTGTGCCGTCGGATGTCCCCATCCGACGGCGGAGCGGTCAGATGAAGACATCTGACCGCACAATTGGCTCCCATCCCTGTGGTGAAAACAGCAAATGCCTATCGCTGGATCAGGGATAACAATTTTGGTCTTAGTGTTTATCCGTAAATAACGCCTACTTTTCTGTAGGCAATGATGGCGCAAGCCAATTGCGCTAGGGCCACATAGCTTGCTGTTCTCTTCTCATAGCGAACCAACAGCTTTCTGAATCGGTTC
>VGIQ01000156.1 GCA_016867835.1 Calditrichota bacterium
CCAATCCTTCATATCTTGGGCTTCCCAGACGGTGAACTCAAAGCCGAAACGGCGCTTAAGTTCGTTTTCCCATTGGCTGTTGAGTGAGCCTTTACGGGCGATGACCAGCACTTTGCGCAGCCTCCCCTGGCGGGCGGTCAGTTCGCGAAGGATGATGCCGGCTTCAATGGTCTTCCCCAGACCGACTTCGTCGGCAATGAGGATACGGGAGTCGGCTGAGTCGAGGAACTTGAGGAGCGGAAGCCATTGGTAGGGGAGGAAGTCAATGCGACTGGCGAATCGGGTGAGAACGGTGTCGGTCAGAGCCTTGCTGAGGCGAATCCAAGTGACCAGGCGAAGCAGGCTCTTGTGGTCGGCGAAGGATCCAGCCTCCCAGAGGGCTTCCGGAGTGGAGTCCTTAACCGCCACAAGGTCATTCTCGAGTGCTGCTACTCTTGTGCCGTCGTTCCACTGGATGCGATAGGACCAAGTGTCCCCCATTGGTTGGGGAGCACCTTGAATGGTGCCGAATCGTGCCGTGTAGTTACGCATCCGGACTACTTGGCCGGGTAAGAAATGTGGGGGCATAGAGAAACTCTGAGATTGACTAATTGTCAATATAAGCGACGCTTTGTTGCAAGTCAAGACATCCTCCATCGCGGCTACCGGGGAATTTTCCTGTAACAGAGCATGGACCAAGTGTTCGATTTGGACGATGTGGAGAGGATTGCGGAGCGAAGACTTGATTTTGGGGAGAAAATGTCGTATATTGTCAACACCAGAAGTATTATTCAAAGAGGAGAGGCGAAATGGACAAGGTGGACAAAGCGGGCGTATCAGATGGGGCGGTAAGGGTTGAGGCAGGCGCAGAGAAGATTTCGGTAATGCCGTTCTATGCGCTGAGGAAGGGCAAGCCGTTTGTCGAGTATATTGACGGGAACGAGGCGGGATGCTTTGTCGTCAATGACGGCGGGGAACTGAAATACGGGCATAGGGTCAGCATCGGCGGGGAAGAGATGGTGCTTCGTTCGGAATACCGAAAACTCGCTGAGGCGGGGATCGTATCAACATCCGATGGCGTTGAGGGCCGGTTGAGTATGGACGACATCTATGAAACGGCGCGGGACTGGCTGCGGACGGTGGTCGCGTTTGGGTCTGAGAATGAGCTGACGGCGGCAGTTAGTTTTGCGGTGATGACGTGGTTCGCGTGGCGGTTCGACGCGGTGCCCTACCTAAGGTTCATCGGCGATTACGGAACAGGGAAGACGACGGCGCTGCGGGCGCTGTCGGCAATATGCTACAGGGCGCTCAATGTGTCGGGGGTGGTCTCGCCGGCGGCGCTGTTCCGTATTGTGAACGGTGTACAAGGGACGTTGATAATCGACGAGGCGGACTACAAGGGGAACGGGCTGGAGAGCCAAATCGTTAAAATCCTGAACCACGGCTACACGCGGGGGGTGTCAATCATCCGGCTGGGACGCCAGTCCGAGCCGCTGGCGTTTCAGGCGTTCGGACCGAAGGTGATCGCGACGCGGCGGGAGTTCAAGGACGAGGCCCTGGAGAGCCGGTGTCTGGATATCCGGATGAAGCGGCAGGCTACGGAAGGATCGATGAAGTTGACCGATGAGGCGGCGCTCAAGCGGGCGCGGGCGATTCGGAACGGGCTGCTGTATTGGCGGCTGCGGGGCGGTGAAAAGGAAGGCAATTGGAGTCTATATCGCCGCGTAGAGGCGGTGAAGCCGAGTGGATATGAAACGCGAGTGCGGCAACTGGCAGATCCGCTCTTTTTCTGCACGCCGGCGGAGCGGCGGCGGGAGATCGAGCAGTTCTTCGAGGTCGTGAACATAGGTTATCTGGAGGCTCGGGACAATGGGCCGGAGGCGCAGGTGAGGAGGATCTTGCAGAAGGAACTGAAGCAAATGAACCACAAATTGACGCTGGCACAACTTTATGGGCAGTTGACCTATGCGTGTCGGGTGAAGAACTCAAGCCGGAAGATCGCGCGGATCGCCGAGACGCTGGGGTGCGAGAAGCGGCATGGGAGGGATGGGGTGGTGTTCTATTTTCTTCGGAATTAGGAATTAAGAATTAAGAATTTAGAATGATGAAGATTATAGCGGGAGGAACTAGAGTTCACGTCTTCAGCGTGGAGAGGGACATTCACAGCGGATTAAGCGGATGAAGCAGATATGGGAGCGATCTTATCAGTGAAAGTTAAGCCGGGGGGAGCAAACTTGCGCCATTCGCCGCAAGGCTCGATTTTGACCCTGAATGTTGGGTTGTCCAAAGAGCCGTGAATCCAGATGAAGAGTTTAGCATTCCAAGGCACTTTGGAGGGATCGGGGAAGTCGGCAGGATTGTACTCGTAAATCTCGTAAGTGGTTTCGCAGTAATCCTCACCGCTGCGCAGACTGGCGCGGACAAGGATTTACTACTATCAGCCCGGGTGGACGGCATAACTAAGGTATGAGGAGGGGATTATGCAGCTGGTTTTTCGCCAGCATAACAATTTAAGGAATATCTAGCCTGAGTGTAATCAGATTATTGAAACATCTCCTTTGGGTTTGGTCCAAATCGATTGTGGCCGGGCTTGCTGTCTTGCACTAAATAGGCCAATATTATTAACCCCAATAATGGTATAAAGCATATTAGCATCCACCAGCCAGTTCGATCAGTATCATGGAGTCGACGAACACCTGCTGCGATTCCTGGAATTAAGGTGGCCACGACGTAGAATTCACTGAGTAATCCAATACCGAATTCCTCGCTGTATAATCCGACTACGACATCGATTACGTATGCTACGATGTAGAAGAGGGAATTGAATAGTGCGAAGTACCAATACTCCTTCCTCCTCGCTCGTCCTTCAAACGTGGCATACTTTTTTAGTGCTTCGAAATACCAGTTCATTCTTGTTCCTTTTTGCTTATCTTGTTGATTTAATTGTTTTAAATTGACTACCGCTGATTGATTAGCGAATCGATATTCAACATCTTCGCTGTTTAATGCATCTGTAGAGTCAAATCGAGAGAAAGTAACATTATCAATGTCTGTCGATTTCATCGCTGACGAGTTATTTGGTAATTGCAGCGTGCGAAACAAAGGTCTTGTTGATAAAGTGGGTATAAGCCCAAATAACCACAACATTAATGCAACTACAGGGAATGCAGCCCACCACATTTTGCTATACAAAGGTTTATCCCATTTACTGTCCAAAATGAAATTAATCCCGACATTTTGAAACAATGGTAAATAGGAGTTGAATTCTTCGTGAGATAGTTCCCTGAATCGGTCAAGCCCGCCAACCGAACATTGGATGGCCAACATATTATCATCGTAAAATAGAACATATTGAAGGCAATACATTCCAAGATGCATTCCAGCTCTTTCTTGATAGTAATAATACTTCATCCATCCTGCAGGTTCTCCATCTAGTTTTGTCTTTCCACCGTCAATATATTCAGCTCCTGGTGGTGTCATTTCCTTTAACCCATCGGAGAAGAAATCTTCTTTGTCTGAATCTTCAAATACTAGAGAGAATCCCTTTGGGAGATCCTGAACGGTTATCATAATCACAGGTTGAATGCCGTTATTATCAACATTGCCAAGAAACTTCTGCACAATATGGGGTCTGTCTGCCTCCCGCTTTTGCCATGAAGAAGGATATTTAATACTGAAATCTACCTTCCTTGCCTTTTGATGCCCTTTTGATTTAAATTCGTCGAACTTGCCTGAAAGTAATATTCTGATCTCAGGAGTCATTGGCAGTCCTTCCGGTACTATTTTGCCATCAGCGTAAGACAAAACCTCTTTATTCGACGATAATACAGCTGTTTTCCAGTCTTTTATCGCTCGACGTGTCCATTCGATATCGGAATCATCATTGAATTTCCTACAAGCATTTAAATAAAGGACTTTTGATCTTATCAGTAAAACGCACATTGTGCTGGCAATTAAAAAGTCAATTTGCTCACCTTCTATTTCCATTTTAAACTTTGATAGTAATGAAATAGTTATGTTCGAAGTTGATTCATCATCGACTGAAAGCGGCGCAATCCCACTAACATTAAAATTGATCTTTGTTCCAAGATGCTTTGAGAGCGCTTGACCTGATTTGCGAGCTTGTTCCCTTACTGACTTATCCTCTTTATTAAAAATGACTCCATATTCCTTACTGAGCGTCTGACGAATCTCAGAAAATTGCGACTTTGACAAATTTGTGGTATCCAGCGGTCTATATGATTGGACAGAAAAGTACTCAATGAGAGCTGGTTGATTACCCAGCATCAGTTGACCTGCGTCGCTTTCCGAAACGAAAGCGGCCTCGAGCCGATTAGTTTTGGGAACAACTGCATTGAATATGTCAAACTGTTCTTTTGAAACTGGTTTTAGGTCCACGAAACCGGCAGGTGCAGGGATTCGGACAGCCGCGTCACCAATCTTAACTTCAATTGCGAATGCGAGTCGTCCGAATATGAAGGAGCATAGAATGGTGATTGCGATGATTGGCGTAGTTTTCGACATTAGGATTTTTTTAATTTACTATTAATGGGTGCAGATAATTGTGGTATTCTCCAGTAGGGCAGGCATTCCTGCCTGCCCTTTGGACGGACAAGAATGTCCGTCCTACTGATGCTACTATTTGATGCCCCGATTAATAAGATGAAGCAGGTCACAACTACGCTTCCGCCTTCCTCATCGCTTAGCCGGCGGAGACCCATCCGCCGGTTTGGAAACCGGCGCTACGCGAGCCGCCTTCGACGCGGCCGATGACTTCGGTGGCCAATCTCTCCTCTTGATTGGTTGGGGTGAGTGCTTTACATCTCATTCGA
>VGIQ01000157.1 GCA_016867835.1 Calditrichota bacterium
GGCGAAGAGGGTGAAGACCGCCAGCAGCACCAGCACTGCCAGCGACAGATTCGTTCTCGGGCTCATACCATTCTCCATTCAGTTTGGATTGATAGTGTGCCCGGGCTGCTTAAGCCCGAGCCGTAGCCCGAGCCGTAGCCCGAGCCGTAGCCCGAGGCAAGGTTTTCACAAAATACGGCTGCAAGAGGAAGTTGTCAAGGGTTTTTGCGAGCCCGCCCAAAAATAGTTTGCCCGCGTATTCGGACTGGCTCCGCTTCTCTGCTATCGGGCACGAAGCGCCTACGGCCGCTTCGGCCTCTACGCGGCGCCCCCCCTATCCCTTTACCCACTCATTCCACATCCAACTGCTCGGGACCTAAATGCTCCCGGGCGTATTCGACATGCATCTTCTGGTCAATGAAGAATTGCACAACGTCGGGGTCGAGTTCCTGGTCCTTAACCATAAAGTTCAGTATCTTAAGGACTTCGGACATCTTCTTAGGCTGTTTATAGGGCCGGTCTTTGGCGGTGAGCGCCTCGAAGATATCGGCCAGCGCCATGATGCGTGCCTGGAGGTTGATCTGATCGCCCGATTGCCCGAGCGGATAGCCCTTGCCATTCAGTTTCTCGTGGTGCGCGCCTGCGATGTAGGGGACGTTCTTAATCTTGCGCGGGAAGGGAAGTCGTTCGAGTATTTTGATCGTCATCAGCGCGTGGTTTTCGATCACCTTGCGCTCTTCGACGGTCAAGTTCCCCTTACGAATTGAGAGGTTGTAGAGTTCGTCCGGGGTCAGGATCGGCTCGCTGCCCTGTCCGGTGGTGACGGTTTGTGCTGCGAGCGCCTTCAAGTGGTCGATGGTTGTATCAGGGACGAATTCCTGCGTTGCATTGCATGAAGCGACGAACTTGAATTCCTCGTCAAGTCGCATTTGCTCCGCAATTAGTTCCGGCGGCAGCGCGCCGTTGCTGTCGTCGTCAAAGTTCCCATTATCACCCGCTGTCGCAAGCGAAGGCTGCGCATTCAACATCTTCAGTGCAACTTCGGCCTTCAGCAATTCGAACCGCAAACGGACCAGTTCCATCCGGTCGAAGATCGTCTCGAGTTTGGTGTGCTTGTCGATGACGTATTCCGGAGTGGTGATCTTGCCGGTGTCGTGAAGCCATGCCGCCAGGCGGAGTTCGTAGAGTTCGTCGGAGTTGAAGTGCGTCCCGGCGAATCTACCTTCCCCAGTGGCATCGATGCGCCCGGCGATTGCCATCGTCAGGTTGGCGACGCGCGAAATATGACCTCCGGTGTAGGGCGATTTTTCGTCTATCGCGGCAGCAATGGCTTGAATGAACGAATCGAAGAGGTTCTGGAGGTCTTTGATCAATCGGGCATTGGTAATGGCGACCGCCGCCTGACTGGCGAGCGACGCCGAGAGGTCCCGGGTCTCGTCCGAAAAGGCGATTAGATCGTCCCTGTCGGCGTCACGGGCGTTGATCAACTGGAGGACGCCGATGGTGTCGCCCTCGTGGTCGCGCATCGGGATCGTCAGCATCGACCTGGTCAGGTAATCGAAAGCCGCGTCGAATTTCTTCGTCCCCTCGAAATTGAACGCTGTCGATTGATAGACGTCAGGTATATCGATCAGTTCGCCAGTGTTGGCGACGAAGGCGCTGACGTTATTGCGGTTGGGCTGGCCGTCGATCTGCAAGGGAATGGGCGGAAAGGTGACCGGTGCTCCGGTTGCACCCCCGGTGCGCAACTGCAGTTTGTGGTTGTAGGCAATGGTGAAGCGGATCGCGTCGCGTTCCGGGGTGACCAGATAGAGCGTTGCACCGTCGGCATGCGCAAATGCCTGAGCCTCATCGACGATCATCTCGAGCAGCAGATCGAGGTCCCGCGTGCCGGAGAGCGCCACGCCGATCTTGGCAAGTTGGTTCATGTGCCGCACCTGGCGTTCGACCTGGGCATGCAGCCGGTTGATCTCGTTGACCAGTCGCCGGTCAGCGCCGCGGCGACGGTCGCCTCCGCCCCAGTCACTCGCCTCAGGCGAGAGGTTCAGTATTCTATTGAACATTGTAGTATCCTCTTCATTAGTGTGGCAGACGACATCATCCTAACCACAAGCGGCGAGGAAGAAGGTCTGCCTTACGCCCGCTTCGCGGAGGGCGTCGAGCGTTCCGAGCGCCGTGGCGCCGGTATGTATAACGTCGTCGATCACGAGGGCGATGCCGTCGGGAGGCGGTTGAGTCTTGCGCGAAGCCGGCTGATAGGCCTCGCGCAGGTTGCGCCGGCGAGCCTCATCACTGAGCCGTGATTGGGGTGGCCGGTGCCGCATACGGACGATTAGATCGGTTCTCATCGGCAGCCCAAGACGCGCTGCGAGGGCTTGCGCCATCAACAGGCTTTGATCGAAGCCCCGTTCCCGAACCCGTGCCGGATGTAGCGGCACCGGGACGACAGCAGAATAATTGGTCAGTTCAAACCACTCCGAAAATCTCCGCGCCATTTCCTGCCCGAGCCGCTCAGCGACGTCAGGACGGCCTCCGAACTTCATCGTATGAACGATCCGCCGGGCGGTCTCGCCGTAATGGAAGACAGCGAGCGCGCCCGACTTCAGTCGTGGCTCATCGCTCCAAATGCCCCGACCGGCTGCCGGAAGGCTCTCCCAACAGTTGCCACAAGCCCAGCCGAGTGAGTCCCCCATCGATGCGTAGCAGACCGGACAGCGCTGCGGGAAGAGAAGGGCTCTCACATCCGTTATCGGCATGAGAACGTTTCGCAAGAAGAGGCGGGGTAGCCCCGACATCATTCCTGAATACCGTTATCGCGAAACTGCCTCAGAGTGGTTCCAGCATCGCGGTAATCTGCAACGGAGAATCGCCCGAAGCGAGCGTGAATTCGAGCCTCCAGACCTTGTGCGCTGGATTGCGCAGTTCGAGCAAGTGTTTGCCGAACGGCAGGATGATCGGCTTGGCGCGGGGGGTAAGCCCCAATACTTCGCCGTCGATAACGATCTCAGCCCACGGCTTGACGCTCAGAATCTGCACCTGGCCGAAGTAGTTCCAGAGGTTGACATCGAGCCGTCGCGATTCGCCCGATTCAAGGAGAATCGGCAACACCACCGGAGTCGGGAATTCCGGGTTGCTGAGCACCAGTTGATGGTTCCCGGCGTCGAGTTGCAGGCTGCCGGTAAGCGGCGTAGCACCGCGTGGTATATTGTCGATCGTTACATTGGCCCAAGGCCGGGTGGTCAGCGACAAAATAGCAGGGCGAAGCGGCTCCAACACCTCTACTGGAGGCGGTTCGCTGCGAACGACAGGCCGATCTTCAACTGGTGGCGAAGTGGAAGAGGCCGGGCCGTTCACGGTTGTAGTATTGACATTTATTGGGGTGTTGTCGATGACCTGTGCGGTGTCACGGAGCGGTTCTTCCTGTTTCGTTGCCGGATGCGGAATGACTCGGAACAGTCCCGGGGCAAGTCCTCCGATCGGGGTGTCCGACGGTTTGTAGCGTATGGCAAAGAGAATCATCAAGAGGATCGCGGCCACCCCGGTCAAAATGATCGACCAGGGTGAAACCGGCCTCTTCAAGTCGATTCGAGTGATAGTTGAAGGGCTTCGTTTGGCAGCCGGAAGCGGTTCGCTGGCGACGCCGATATAGCGACGAATCGCCTCCCGGTCGAGCGGGATATTGTATTGTTGCGCCACATGCTCGACTTCGAGCAGCGCCTGTCCGGCACTGGCAAAGCGTTGATTGGGATTACGCTCCATCAACCGGACGACGATCTGTTCGACTTCGGGTGGAAGATCGTCGATCAAGAGTCCCGGCCGGTCGGGACGGCGATTCAGGATGTTCTTAAGGATTTCCGAGAAATTTGCGCCCTTAAAGGGCGGCTCGCCGGTCAGGACTTCATATAGCGAAGCGCCGAGGGAGTAGAGATCGCTGCGCCGGTCGATGTCTCCCCCCGAAATCTGTTCCGGTGGCATATAGACCGGTGTCCCGACCAGTTCGCCCTGCAATGTGATTTTCTCAGCGCCAGGATGTATCGCCAGGCCGAAATCGGCGATTTTGACCCGTCCCTCATGCGAAACGAGGATGTTGTCAGGCTTGATGTCGCGGTGCAGGACGCCTTTAGAATGGGCGTAATCGAGGCCGCGCAAGACTCCGGCGGCTATTGCCAGCACCGTCTGCCACGGCACCCGCCCTCGTGAGTGCACAAGTTCGCCCAGACTCTCCCCTACGACATACTCGAGCGCCAGCATCGGCGCGTCGGAGTCGGGGTCGTAACTGTAGATATCGACAACGTGCTCGTGCTTAACGAGCGCGCAGACTTGAGCTTCGCGTTCAAAACGTTTGCGGACATCGGGATCGGCAGCCGCGCGGGCGGTCAGTTTCTTGACCAGGACCGGACGCGCCAGGCTCGGTTCGGTGGCTTTATAGACGGTGCAGATGCCGCTCTGGGCCAACTCCGTTTCAATAATGTAGGGGCCTAAGCGGGCCGTGTCGCCTTGCCGCGATTCCACTCGTTCAATTTGTAGTGAAGCCACCGCAGCGAGACGTCGAGCCGCTCGGCGGTGAGGGTCTTATTGTCGCCGCACTCCTTCAACACCTTCAGGACGACGTCGCGTTCGTGATCTTTGAGGGTCTTTCGTTTCTGCGAGAGGTGCTCAGCCTCGGGTATGAAGAGGTCTGAGACGTCGATGGTCTCTCCTTCAGATAGAAGATGCGCCCTC
>VGIQ01000158.1 GCA_016867835.1 Calditrichota bacterium
AACAGTGGAGTACTCCGCTTAAGAACGAGAAAACGGGCAAAATTGGCAAGGAATCGTGGCTTAATCATGCTTGAAAAAGGCAAAATCGCTGTAAAAGTGCCCCTTTTGGTTCTCACACAACGCTCGAAAACGGCATAAAGTCTATTTTGAAAATTAGAAATGAGAATAGCAGATCAAAATAGACCCATTTTCAACAGACTCACTATAACCACTGACCTTTAATTGAGCAATAGTAATAGGCATTCTACACCTCCAACACTCCGTGTCAAAAATGTAGAGGATCTCTTGCTTCATTGGTTTATCACAAATTCTGCACGGCGGATTCTTGCATTTATTGACTTTGGCTACCATTAGCACATTCGAATGCCTAATCTCCTCCAGATCATCTTCATTCTCAATTATCATCTCTACAAGTGCAATATCGTTTGCCTGGACATATTCTATTACATTGTCTTCAGGTGCATGAGAAACTACAATCTCGACAAATATCCTCGGTTTCCCCTCCTTATCAATAAGACATATGTCTGGTCGACACTCTCCAAAGTCCTTTTCCAAGACTGTTTCGGTCGCCTCCTTACAAAAGTTACCATTATGTTCATCGAAGCACTGTTCACATTCCCATTTGAAGTAGAATTTCACAGCATTTGAAATGGAAACCTCAAACCTCTCCTTGAAAAATCGCTTAGCCCAATAATGCAACTGTGATTCGCTACTGCATTGAGGCTCTGATCTGTGAGCAAAATGTGCTTTAACTTTAATTGTTCGTGATCTCAGGTGTTCCTTTCTCAAAATAAGCACCTCATTACACATTGGACAGTGATAATTTTTCGCTCTTTCGTTTAATGCGCGCGAGATGTCCACAACTTCATCATTGAGTAGTGCGTAAGGAATCTTGGGAATTGAAGATTGCATAATAAAACCTCTGTTTTGCTACTGTTGGGCTTTGCTTTTTTTGCATCCCGATAAATCGGGAAACCCCAGTCACAAAGACTACCCTACCACATCATTGAATTGTCGCAACATTCCTCACTCCGCATTCTACATCCTGAACACGCCCATCCCGTACTCTCCTACCCGCTGGTTGAGGGACATCGAGATCGCCAGCCCTAACGCGGCGCGCGTGTCGAGCGGATCGATGATGCCGTCGTCCCAGAGGCGCGCGGTCGAGTAGTAGGGGCTGCCCTCGCGCTCGTATTTCTCCAGCGTCGGGCGCTTGAAGGCATCCTGCTCTTCGGGCGACATCGGCGGCAGGCCGGCCGCGGCCATCTGCTCGGCCTTCACCTGCAGCAGCACCGACGCGGCTTGCTCACCCCCCATCACCGAGATGCGCGAATTGGGCCACATCCAGAGCAGCCTCGGCAGATACCCCCGCCCGCACATCGCATAGTTGCCGGCTCCATACGACCCGCCGACGATCACCGTGAATCGCGGCACTTGCGCATTGGCGACCGCATGCACCATCTTGGCGCCGTCGCGGGCAATGCCGCCGTGCTCGTATTCCTTGCCGACGATGAAGCCGGTGATGTTCTGCAGAAAGACGAGCGGTATCTTGCGCATCGCGCAGAGTTCCACGAAGTGCGCGCCCTTGCGCCCCGATTCGCCGAACAGCACCCCGTTGTTGGCGACGATCCCGACCGGGTAGCCCATAATCCGCGCGAAACCCGTTACCAGCGTGGTGGCGTGCAGTTCCTTGAATTCGCTGAAGCGGCTGCCATCGACGATGCGGGCGATCACCTCGCGGACGTCGAACATCTTACGAATGTCGGACGGGATGATGCCATAGATTTCCGCCGGATCGTAATGCGGCTCCTCGGGTGCCTCGCGAGCCAGTTGGAACTTCGGCGGGCGGTTGAGGTTCTCGACGATATTGCGGATGATCTGCAGCGCATCCTCGTCGTCCCGGGCGTAGTAGTCGCTCACGCCGGAGATGCGGGTATGAACGTCGGCTCCGCCCAACTCTTCAGGAGTCACTTCGACGCCGGTCGCGGCTTTCACCAGCGGCGGCCCGCCGATGAAGATTGTCCCCTGCTTGCGGACGATCACCGTCTCGTCCGACATCGCCGGGACGTAGGCTCCACCCGCAGTGCACGACCCCATCACCGCTGAGAGTTGCGGGATGCCTTTCGCCGAGAGGATGGCCTGATTGTAAAAGATGCGCCCGAAGTGTTCCTTATCAGGGAAGACGCCGGCTTGTTCGGGCAGGAAGACGCCGCCCGAATCGACCAGGTAGATGCACGGGAGGTTGTTTTCGAGTGCCACTTCCTGGGCGCGGACGTGCTTCAGAACGGTCGTCGGAAAGTAGGTGCCGCCCTTGACGGTGGCGTCGTTGGCGATGATGAGGCATTCGCGCCTGTGGACGACGCCGACACCGGTGACGATGCCGGCGGAGGGGGCTTCGCCCTTATACATCTCCCACGCGGCGAGGGCGTTCAGTTCGAGGAACGGCGTGTCGGGATCGCAAAGATGCTCGATCCGCTCGCGGGCGGTCAATTTGCCGCGGGCTTTATGTCGCTCGACGTGCTGGGGAGGCCCCCCTTGCTTGACGTGGTCGAGCCGTTCCTTCAGTTGGGCGACGAGCGACTCCATCGCGGCTTTGTTAGCGGCGAAGTCGGGTGAGGAGGTCTGAATGCGCGATTCGAGGCGGTTCAATTGATGCCAATGCTATTGTAGGGGGGTGTACCAAAAAAATCGTCACATCGTCACCGAAATCGACTATCTTGTTACATGGCATTGAAATACGCGGTGACGGAAGGGTGACGGAACTTGACTAATGACCAATGCTAATGCTAATGCGTCACACTGACTCTCGCGAAGCGGAGGGAAGAATCCGCCTGGTGGATCCCCGATTTATCGGGGATTGTTTGCCGCAATTTATTGCGGCAAAGACGAACGATCATAATGGAATCCAAAAGTGTCTTAAATAGCATTTTATCAAGTCAGTGTATTTTACTATAAATCAATAGCCAAATTGGCTCATTAATACCGGAAAATACCATTCCCAAGGAATTCTGAAGAAGCAAAATTGCAAATGCGGTAATCATAAACAAATCGATTCGCGATAAAATGTAATTTGAGAGAATCCTCCAAGAGGTATATGCCAGTGCAATGCTACCTGCAAATTGCATGAATAGAAGTGAAAATTCTCTTCCTGCTAGTTCTCCAAGAAATACACTATTACCACCAAGCGACCATAAACCCCAAGATATCATTGTCAAGAGCATGGGGATTGAGCCAGCCAATAATGCCAATATGAGACTTGGCTTACGATAAACCAGTTCATTTGCAGCATGATCATTGTTATCTGATTGGTCGTCAATTCCAAGTTGCCGCTGGATAGCCATAATCTCAAGTTTTAGCTTCATTTCTTCAAGCAGACGTTTCCTTCTGTCATGCAAGCGAAATAGTGTCAGTATATACGCCAAGGCAGTCAGAATTCCGACTATACCATTCGGACCATTAGTGGTTTCTTGCGTCATTGCGTTCTTTCCTGTAGAAGTTTGTAGTTTGAGAGTATGTTAACTTTAAAAAATCATCGACATCAGACGAGAGTCTTCGCCGGCTGGCTGATTACAAACCGTGCGGGATGCCGCCCATGTCCACAAGCCAGCTTCCAGACGAGGGCATTTCACAGCGGAGCATCCTATCTGCGCCAAGCGAAGTTCATAAGTCCAGCCTCCACCAGGAACCGAGCGAGGGTATAGGTGAACGGGGGTCAATTAGCCCAATAAACGATGGCGGTTGTGCGCGCCGAGCTACCTCGTCCGTTGAATGCCCAGACGCGATAGTTTACGACTAAATCCCAGCGATCTGACACGTTTACGATTCGCTTCCCTTCTGGAGGGCGCCAATCCATTCCGTCAGTGTTGGTGGTATTGGCGTCCAGTGTATCCCTTCCGTAAGCAGTGTTGTTCACAATCTCAAATATGAATCCAAACTCGTTGTTGGAATTGTCTTGCCAACTGATACGCGCGTGGGAGTTGGTGTCAGGTTTAGTGATGGTGAGGTCTGAGGGCGCATTAGGGATTACGCCCCAATTCGGCTGTTCTTCGGGCTGGGTCGGGTCTTTGGTGCAGCCCAAGAGCTGGATATTCAGCGTAGCGGCGATCAACAGGCTGACGATGATGGGTTTGCCGAGAAGCCTGGTGAAGGCGGGTTCATCTAACAGGTTCATTGGGTGGTTTCTTTCGTTTACGGTGCGAAGCTGCATCACTTTGTATAAACCGGGTTAGGCTGCATCGCCCCGACCGGTGGTGTCTTCGGTCGCCCAGGGAATCTGGATTCCGGTTATGCGCGAGCGCAGCATCAGCGTGTCGAGGTCGGCGCCGTTGGGCCACTCGATGCAGCCGAGTTCCCCGTTGACCCGCACCTTGCGGAAGTAGTCCGGCGACCGCAGAGGCTCGAACACGCCTTGGAACGGGACCATCGACGAGATGTCCACGATACCGCTTAAGCCGTCCTGAAACCAAAGCCTAAGCCGGTGGCCAGAGAGTGGTTTGACTTTGATGATATCTTCTTTCATTTCCTTCCTTATGGATCAACTTGATTGGGATTCTTATCTTCGCGAATGAGTCTCCAATTTGAAAGCAGTTCACTTTGGTGTAACGTTGTCCATTCGAGGACTTTTCTTAACAATCGCTTGGGCATCTTCCCATCGATCAGCGAGATATGCTCGATA
>VGIQ01000159.1 GCA_016867835.1 Calditrichota bacterium
CGGCGAGGTAGAAGTGATCATCGATGAAGAGCGCGCCTTCGATGCGGTCGTCGTTGAGGGCCGCGCCGACGTTGAGGGAGCGGCGGAGGTCCCAGGGGTCGGCGTCGGCTCCGGGGAACTGGCGGACCGCGGACCAGGTGAGGGGTCCGTTGCCGGGGTTGTCGAGGGTCAGGGCGACCTCGAGACGGTCGTCCGGTGCGATAGACCTCACCACCGCATCCGGGTCCGGCACCAGCCGGCTGTGAAGGAGCGCAAAGTCGAGTTCAACGTCCTCCCCGGCTCCTACTGCAATTCGGTGATACTGGGGGAGATAGTCTTCCCGGGTCAGATCAAACTCATACTCCCAGGCCGGCAAACGCTCGAAGGAGTAGCGCCCATCCTGGTCGGTTATTGCCGAATGTCCAAAGTGACGCGCCACGAGCAAGACGCCTTCGATGGGTTGATCGTTATCGGCCGGGTCGGTTACACGCCCGCTTAGGCTGCCGAAGCCGTCGACGACGAAGATGTGTGCGGGGAGTTCGACCAGCCTCCGACGGGGGTCATTGGAAGTGATGACGATGGTGCGAGAGTATTCGCCGAATTCGAGATCGGCGGTTGCTGCAACGATCCGAACTTCAGCTGCTTCACCTGCTTCGATGATCCACTGTTCATCTTCGAATGAAATCCAGTCCGGACCGTCGCCAATGTCGGCAATGGCAACAGTCAGGCGATGGATTTCATCCTGCTGCTCTGCGAGGTTACTCACGACCAGAATGAACTCGACGTCATCATCACGCGCTACCGGTCCATACTCGATGGCATCCACTTCCAATCCGAGCACACCATACTGCTCGGCCTGACCGTCATGGTAGATGTAGGCGACATTTTGACCCCAGTTGCCACCGGCGATCAGGTTGAAGCCGTTGTGGGTGAGGCCTTGATGCGGGAAGTCATTTCGGGATTGAAACTCCCGGACGCGTTCCGCTCGGTTATTCTCCCAGTCGATGCGGAATTGGGAGATGAAAGACTGAGACATCAGCCAGAACTGCCCGTCGGCATGCGCCGGAACGTGAGCGAGCGAGAGCATCCGGCCATGGTTGGCGTTGGTACGGAGGTTGGGACCTTCACGAACCGCCTGTCCGTCCCGGTTCAACTGGTAGATGCGATAGGCGTTGGCATTGCCTTCGCCGCCAGCATCTTCGGAACTGCCATAGACGATGTCGCCGTCGAAGGCGAAGTCCCAGTGTCCACCGCGGGGCAATTGCACCTGTCGCACCTGACGGCCCTCCATGTCATAGAGGCAGGCAATGCTCCGCTGATCGCCGCCCATCCACTGGTTGACCCAAATAAGCCCGGTCGTCGGATCGAAACCCATCCCGATGGCATCGGGTGCGTTGCCAGCCTGCTGGATGGCGACGTTCAGCACCACGCGGTAGTTGTCGGCGGGGTCGATCCGATAGAGGCGGCAGGGAGCGGCACGACAGGCTCCCCAGATCATTTCGCCGTCCCATGCCAGTCCTCCATTCTGGGTGAAAGGCAGGTTGAACTGGCTCAGGACTTCCCCGAACTGCTGCGCTGACAGCGTTACAGGAAGAAAGGCGATCAAAAGGAGTGTCAGTTTGAAGTTGCGGCGGGTCATCACAGCCTCCGGCAGTTGGGCATAATAGAAACGAAGATACCCTATGAGGTTGACAGAGCAAGCCGGTGTGAGCCGGCTATTCCTTTACAAACCTTAAATCTATGTCCGTCAAGTTAAAGAGTCAAGTCTATCTGCATTGTGGAGATATAATCACTGCCTGCTCTGCTTGATGACCCGATTGCACAAGCCTATCCAACTACTGAAGGTAGTTGACTTGGCCGGGGGCACTTGCCTAAATTGATAGCAACTGGGGAGGAGCAGCGTAAACGATGGGATGGAATAATGTACGCGGAAAGTGAACTTCTTGAAATCGCTTCGAAGGCGCTTGCTGTTGCCGGTCCAGCCGAGGCTGAAGTGATTTTATCGTGCAGTGAAGGCGCGCTAACCCGATTCGGTGAAAACCGAGTCACTCAAAATGTCGTGCAAGGCGGGGCGTCGCTCACCGTACGGCTACTCGAGGAGGGGCGCATAGGAAAAGCCTCGACCGGCAACCTGACCGAAGAAGGCATTGCAAGATGTGTTGCGACGGCGCAGTCGGCGCTTCGCTTTTCACAACCCGATCCCGATCTACTCCCACTGGTCGAACCGCAATCCTATAGCGATAAGTCAACCTATCACGACCGCACTTTCGGATATAGCCCGGAGGAGCGTGTTGTAGGTGTAGCGGAAGCCGTCGCGCTTTGCCGGGAGTCGGATCTTCAAGCCGCCGGGATATACTCCAGCGGAGGCTCGACGATCGCGATCGCCAACAGCCGGGGTCTCTGGGCTTGTCACCGGAGAACCGGAGCGACATTTTCGCTCTCGGCGATGAGCGACGACTCGTCTGGCTGGGCTGAAGCGACCGACCCGGACGTGGCGGCGCTCGATGTGACCGACGTCGCCCGACGGGCAAAGGACAAGGCGCTTGCGAGCCGCAATCCCTCCCGCGTTGAGCCGGGCGACTGGACTGTTGTTCTCGAACCGGCGGCAGTGGCAGATTTCCTGCTCTTTCTGGCGTGGGACGCTTTCAATGGAAAGTCGTTTGTCGAAAGCCGGAGTGCGTTCACCGGGAAGATTGGCACAAAGGTCGCCGGGACAAACGTCACTATTAAGGATGATGCCTGGCATCCCCTGACTCCGGGCAACCCGTTCGACTACGAAGGTATGCCGCGGCAGACGGTCCCACTGATAGAGAACGGCGTCTTCATGGGCGTTGTCCACGATCGGACAACCGGCGCCAAAGCAGGTACCGGCTCAACCGGGCACGCCCTTCCGCAACCGGATTCCAATGGGCCACTTCCGCTCAATATGGTGCTGGAGGGTGGCGAATCGTCGCTTGAGGAGATGATCGCCTCGACCGACCGTGGTCTGCTCGTAACGCGGCTCCACTATACGAATTTGCTCGACCCGATGAAGGTGACTATCACCGGAATGACCCGCGACGGGCTGTTCCTGATAGAGGGCGGAAAGGTAACGAGAGGATTGAAGAACATGCGCTTCACGCTCTCGGTGCTCGATGTGTTAAACAGCGTCGAGGCGCTATCGCGACAACTCTACCGGACCGAGACCTTCTGGGGCGGCGGCGGGACGGTGGCACCAGCGATCAAAGTGAGTAACTGGACATTCACAAGCGGGACGGAGAATTAGTAATATCAGCAGGACAGGACTTAGATCCTGTCACCGATCGGGAACCGGCCAACCCGGATGACAACAATTCAGGAACCTCATTGAAAACCCTTGCAGAGCAAGCGGTCGATACAGCAGTGGCCCGCGGCGCCACCTATGCCGACTGCCGGATCATCGAAACCCGTGAAGAACTGATCGCTGTTCAAAACGGGCGGATCGGAGAACTCGATCTCTCGGAAGACCTCGGCTTCGGCGTCCGGGTGATCTGCGACGGCGCGTGGGGCTTTGCTTGCGCTCCCAACGTAACCGGCGCCGAGATCGACCGCATCGCGGCGCTCGCGGTCCGGGTTGCCAAAGCCTCGGCGCGTCTCAAGCGCGAAGACGTCCGCCTCGCGCCCGAGCCGATCGCTGTCGATTCCTGGCAGACGCCCGTTGCCGAAGATCCCTTCGGTGTGCCGCTCGAGGAGAAACTGGCACTGCTCTATGAGATCGACGGCATCCTCCGGCGCGACGCACGGATCAAAAACGCCGAGGCGACGCTATCGTTCAGGAACGAGCATCAGGTGATGGCAACGTCGGAGGGATCGCTCATCGACCAGACGCTGATCCGGTCGGGCGCGGGCTATGCGGCGACTGCGGTCGGCGACGGCGAAGTCCAGACGCGGTCGTTCCCTAATTCATTTCGCGGGCAGTATATGTCGCTCGGTTACGAGTTGGTGCGGGGTCTCCACCTTGCCGAAAACGCCGCCCGGGTGCGCGAGGAAGCGATCGCGCTGCTGACCGCTCCAGTTCTGCCTTATGGCGTCCGGGATGTCATCATCGATGGAAGCCAGTTGGGCTTGCAAATTCACGAGTCGGTCGGACATGCCACCGAACTCGACCGGGTGTTAGGCATGGAAGCAAACTACGCCGGTATGTCTTTCGCGACGACAGAGAAATTGAACAACTTTCAGTATGGTTCACCGCAGGTCAATCTGGTGTGCGATTCGACCGTCCCGGGCGGGCTGGCGACGGTCGGCTGGGACGATGACGGCGTCCGGGCGCAGCGGTGGCATCTGGTGAAGGAGGGACAATTCGTTGGCTACCAGTTCAATCGCGAACTGTCGCATACGATTAACGCCGCGCGGTCTTCAGGCAATAACCGGGCAATGGGCTGGTCAAACATCCCGATCGTTCGTATCACTAACTTAAGTCTCATGCCCGGCGACCACGAACTGGACGACCTGATGGCCGATACCGATGGCGGCGTTTGGCTCGAAACGAACCGGTCATGGTCCATCGACCAGTGGCGGCTCAATTTCCAATTCGGCGTCGAAGCGGCTTGGGAGATCAAGGGCGGAAAGAAGGGACAACTCTACCGCAACGCCAACTACCAGGGCATTACGCCGCAGTTCTGGGGCAGT
>VGIQ01000160.1 GCA_016867835.1 Calditrichota bacterium
TATTTTGAAAATTAGAAATGAGAATAGCAGATCAAAATAGACCCATTTTCAACAGACTCATCATAGGTCAACGGGTCCCCATCCGGGTCGCTGCAAGTCCATCTTAAAGTAAGCGAAGTAGGTTGATTCGTAGCCCAATCGGACGGTGAGGGACTGGAGGGGGTTGCAGGTGATTGATTTGATGGACCACCAGGCCCATCGTCATCTCCGCAGCCATTGAAGAGAAGGAAAAGTGCCACCACCGAAGCCAATGTCAGGGTATTCTTGGCGATGCGCTTCCAATTACTGTGATGCGAAGGGCGATCAGCGGCTTTCTTCTTCACTCCTACACTCAGTTTGAACTTGAGGGGCTCGAGGTTCAAAGTCGGAAACATGCTTGAAACGCAGTTTAATAAAGAATCCTTCCGAATGCAAGTGTTTGGACAGGGAACCGAGCAACTTTCCTCATTTTCCCGAATCTTCCACTCGACCGGCTCGATCGGCGCCTGCGATTTGGTGATGATCGATGAGTGCCACCTTGTGCCCCCGATCTTCGGACACAATGTACCGCAGGTTCATCGACGGCATGGCGGCTCTGAACGACCAGGTGAAAATCATCGGACTGACTGCCACCCACTACCGGCTCGACAGCGGCCTCTTGACCGAAGGCGAGAACCGGGTCTTCACCGACGTCGCCTACGAAGTTCCGGTGAAGCGGTTGATCGAGGAGAAGTGGCTGGCGCCGCTGGTCACCAAGGCGCCCTCGACCGAACTCGACGTCTCCGGCGTCCATACCCGCGGCGGGGAGTTCATCGCCGGCGAATTGGCGACCGCCGTCGATAAGACCGAAGTGAATGCCGCCGCGGTGCGGGAGATCGTCCATTACGGGCGCGACCGCAAGTCGTGGCTGATCTTCTGTTCCGGCATCGACCACGCTTATCACATCCGCGATGCTCTGCGCGAGCACGGCATCGCGGTTGAAACCGTCACCGGAGAAACTAACGATCTGGAGCGGGACTACATCCTCGGCGAATTCAAAGCCGGGCGGCTGCGGGCGGTCACCAACTGCGACATCCTAACGACCGGCTTCAATCACCCTGGCGTCGATTTGATCGCCTTTCTGCGCCCGACGCAGTCCACAGGTCTCTACGTGCAAATGGCTGGCAGAGGAATGCGGAACGCTCCCGGCAAAACCAACTGTCTCGTGCTGGACTTTGCGGGAAATATCAAACGGCATGGTCCCATCGACCGAGTCAACCCTTACGATCAGTCCAAGAACGGCAACGGCAAGGCGCCGGTCAAAACCTGCCCGCAGTGCCGGTCGGTGATCTTCGCCGGATTCCGCCACTGCCCCGACTGCGGGCATGAGTTCCCGCCGCCCGCGTCTGAATTGAAGCCGACCGCCTCGGCGCGTCCGATCATCAGCCAATCCACCCCCTTCTGGGTGAAGGTGGAGCGCATCGGCTACGAGCGCCACCGCAAGATGGGCAAGCCCGACTCGCTACGGGTGGACTATTACGAGTCAACCAATTCGGTCTATTCTGAATGGATTTGTCTTGAGCACGGCGGTCATGTGGCGCGGCGGGCGCATCGCTGGTGGGTGCGACGCGGGGGTGATCCGAGCGTGGCGAATGTCACCGAGGCGCTGCGCCTGGCGGGGACCTTTAGGCAGCCCTCCCACATCCTGGTGCAAGAGGACTGCAAATACTGGCGAGTGGTGCGGCATCGGTTTGACGAGGCGGAAACGCCCAAGATTGAAGTGGAGCAGGAAAACGACTACGCCGGGGAGGCAACGGTTATCGAAGAGGAGGCGCCCTTTTGAGCGTAGAGACTATCACGGTTACCCGCGAGCATTACGAACGTTTGAAGGACGAGCGGGTGGTGCTGTTCGGTGCCAACAACGGCGTCTGGACGGATGAGGAACTGGAAGGGCATGCCGTAAATGCAGCTGTCGAAGCGGCGGGACAATTCATCGAGCCTAACGGATTGACGGATCGACCATTGTCGGCGCTCAACATTGAGCAATTCAAAGCGCTGATTCAGCAAGCAGCTTGGGCATATATGCAGGTTTATGTTGAATACGTCCCCTTCTGAACTGCTGCAAATGGCCTTGGCCTATGCCTCCTTCGGCTGGGCGGTCTTCCCGGTGCACAGCATCCGCGACGGGAGATGTACCTGCGGCCGCCCCTCTTGCACCAGCCCGGGCAAGCACCCGCTCACCAGACACGGCCATCGCGACGCTTCTACCGATCCGGCAGTGGTCGCCGCCTGGTGGAAGAAGCATCCCTGGGCGAACATCGCCGTTGCTACCGGCGAGCGGTCGGGAAGGCTGATGGTGATCGACCTTGACAACAAGCCCGACGAAGGGATCGACGGCGAGGAGACCTGGCGGCAGTTGGCGAAGGATGCGCCGGCGACGGTGGAGGTGCTGACCGGCGGGGGTGGGCGGCATCTCTACTTCACCTATCCCGAAGGCCTGCAAATCAAATCAGCGCCGGCGTCCTCGGACCCGGGGTCGACATCCGCGCCGAAGGCGGCTATGTCCTTGCCCCGCCAAGCCTGCATATCTCAGGACGGCGATACGAATGGGAGGTCTCAAGCGATCCAATTGAAGGGGTCGCGGTCGCCCCGGCGCCGATCTGGTCGTTGAACGGGCAGGGCAGGCGCATCCAGAATGCTGTTGAACCACCTGCGGAGTTGTTTTCCCCGTCCAAGGTGCAGGAGCTGCGCTCCGCGCTCGCTTTCATCAACAGCGACGAGCGGGATATCTGGCTTAAGATCGGCATGGCGCTGAAGTCCACCCACGCCGGTCAGCAGGCCTATGGAATCTGGACGGAGTGGTCGCAGCAGTCGGCGAAATTCGATCCGCGCGACCAGCAGCGCACTTGGCAGAGCATCGACCCGAACGGCAGCGTCAGCCTCGCGACCATCTTTTGGATGGCGAAGCAGAACGGGTGGGTGGAGCCGCCATCCGACGTCTTCTCCTCCCATTCGAATGACGCGCCGCGCTATATCGCCGACGAGTGTCTTCTTCACCCGCCCGGGATCTTGAGTGAAATCACCGATTACATCGTCTCCACCGCCCGAAGGCCGCAGCCTGAGTTTGCGGTCAACGCAGCCCTGGCGCTGGCCGGCACCGTCTTGGGGCGAAGATACATCTCCGACCAGGAGCACCGCACCAACCTCTACATGATCTCCATCGGGGCGTCAACGAGCGGCAAGGACTACCCCCGCAAAATGGTGAAGAACATCCTGAACGCGGCTTCGCTCCACGATCTGATAGGGGGCGAGACCATCGCCAGCGGCCAAGGTCTTTTGGCTCGGGTCAGACGAACCCCGGTGGTGCTCTTCCAACTAGATGAATTCGGCCTGATGCTTCAAGCCTTGCAGCACAAGAGCGCCAGTCATTACAGCCGCGAGATTCCGAGGAACATCATCCGGCTCTTCAGCTCTTCAGATACGATTTTCGGAGGCACCGAATACGCCGACCAGGACGAAAAACCTACTTCGCCAATCGCCTATCCCTGCGTCAGCATTCACGACACGACGACGCCGGAGAATTTCTATGCGTCACTGGAGTAGAAGGACGTCATCAACGGCTTTCTCAACCGCTTCCTGGTCGTGGATATGAGCGATAAGCCAATTCCTCCTATCGAGAAGCGGGGGCTTTACCCCGAGGTGCCGAAATCGATTCTGGCCTGGATAGATAGGGTCATGGAGGTTACTACTGATAGAGGCAATCTGGCGCGCTTCGACGCTCCGAAACTGATCGTCGTTTCATCCTCGCCTGAAGCGGCAGAGGCGTTGACCGAAATTCACCCGCTACGCCGATTATCTGGCTTCCGCCTTCGCCAAGACCGGCGTCGATGCGATTTGGGGACAAGCCGCAGAACACGCCCACAAAATTGCCCTGGTCTGCGCCTGCGCGGGCGATGTCGACAGTCCTATGATCGAACTTCACCACGCCCAATGGGCAATCCGCTTCGTCGGTCTGCATACTGAATACCTTGCCAAACAGGTGAAAGAACGGATTGCTGACAGCGAATTCGAACGGCACGTCAATGAATTCTACATCGCCATCGCCACCGCAGGTTCAAAGGGGGTGACCGAGCGGGAGATGAACCGCTGCAAGCCCTTCTGTGCCCAGCCGCCCAAAGATCGCAAGCCGATCGTGGATACACTACTAAAAGGCGGCAGGATCGCTTTGACCAGAATCAAGGCCTCCGGCGCAGGCAGGCCGCGTCTGGCCTACGTCGCCTGTGATATCGATCCAGAGAATCCCGATGAAGGCGGCGAATTATGACAGGCGTAAGGCTGAATTATGGCAGAACTCTCTGCCGAAATTATTTGACGACGCACCAACAAGATAGACCCGAAAAATGAATTATGTCATTTCGCAGGGGGTGTCACGCGGGGAACGGGGGAGAGACACCCTATGTCATAATTTGTACTATCTTAGCGATCTGTTGACAGTGTGATGGCTGTTCAAGTCCCCGAAGGCGTAGCCGAAGGGGACTTGAACAGCGCCCTTGGTCACAGGACGCTCCGTGGATAGATTGTCTTGTCTACTAAA